>DAHVVD010000056.1 GCA_027328265.1 Microcaldota archaeon | reverse complement strand
CACACGCTTTTATATATGGTGTAATAATAACTAGATGCTGCAGGGATGGCGGAGCCTGGTCAAACGCGGCAGACTCAAGATCTGTTGGCTTAGGCCTACGGGAGTTCAAAATATTTGAACAAATCTCTCTCCCTGCATCATGATACGGGTGGCAAAATGGCTTCAAGGAAAAACACGAAAAAGGCAAAAAGCGGAAAGAAAGCGATAGCTAAGCAGAGATTGTCGAAGAACAAGTTCATAGCCAGGGTACGCAAGGCCAGGATAAAGGACAAGGCCATGTTCGAGCTTCCCCATTACCCTCAGAGCGAGGAGTTCACAAGCTCAGCTGCATCTGCAATGATGATACTAAAGTACCTCAACAGCGACTTCAAATTCAGGCGCGAGACAGAGTACAACATCTGGCAGGAAGCTGTCAACGGAAGCGTCTGGCATGGATCCAAGTACGGCCTCGCATATGCGCTCGCTAAGAGGGGGGCTAGGATAGGAATACTCAGCAACACAAAGGACGAGGGCTATGACAGGAAGCTCGCAGTCTACGAAAACGTAAACCTCGATACGCTGACATCCTCGTTCAATGAGATAAAGGGCAAGGCGATAAAGATGGACGTAGAAGAGGAGTACGCGCAGGTTTCAACGCAGCTCATAAAGAAGGCGCTCTCAGCCAACTGCCTCGCAATCGTGCTCATAGATGCAAACTCGATAAACTCATACCTTGAGTCATCTCCGCATTGGGTGGTGGTCAAGGGCTACGACAAGGACGCATTCTACATAAATGATCCCTACTCGGACAGCACCATAACAATAGACCATAACGCCTTCAAGGCAGCATTGGGATTCGACAAGGACCTTCATCTAATACTTGCAGATGCGAAGTACTTCAACGCCAAGAAGGAAAAGGAGAGCTAAAGCACTACTCCCGAGGCGAATACGCGCGGTGCCTTCTCCCTTATGAGAAGGAATGAATCTCCCTTCATCAGTGCGGCAGGCTTGTCTAGTTTTATATCAAATCCCTGGGGACTCTTGGAAACCTTGCAATTTGAAACAGAGAAACCACTGACCACTGTACAGTTTATGCTCTCATCCGCGCCGCCTTTGTAGAGTGGGCTGTATCTTATCTCAGCACGAAAAGAGGAAAGGAGCGGTATCTGCGTTTTCGAGAGCGCATCACCCTTCTCTATCTCTTTGTCCTCTATTCCCTTCACCGCAAGCCCGACCCTTTCTCCAGCTACAGCCTCCTGCATGTCATCGTCATGAACCTGTATCGACCTCACAATCACGTCCTTGCCAGAGCTGCTCTTTAGCGTATCGTGTACTCTTACTTTTCCAGATCTGACTATGCCAAGCAATACCGTTCCAACTCCCTTGACCGGGAAAGATTTGTCCACGTCTATCCTCAGATCGCCTCCTGATGCGGTACCGGGAACCTCAAGGATCCTCTGCAGAAGCATGTTGCGCGGAGATGTCGAGAAATCAAGCCTGCCCACGCTGGATGTTATCTTAGAAACGTCATTGTCGTCAGTAAATATGACCTTCTTGCCCAGGAGTGCAGAGGCTATTACCGACTCGCCAAGCAGCGAGTCTACCTTTGCTGTGCTTGTCACCACTAGCTCGGAGATTGAGATTATCTCGCCAAGCGCATAGAACTTTGATTCAAGGTCTGTTGGCGTAAGCACCACCACAGAAGAGCCCTCGACTTTCCTGTTGTAGAAGGTTATGCCGTTCTCAGATCCCTTCTTCCCCAGCTCGGCTGCCAGCCTGCTGTCGTTTGGGAGCGCGACTATCACAGAAGCCATAACATCACTGTTTTGGGATCAGCTGCTCGTAGAAGTTGACCACGTTCGAATCTGAGAACATCTTCAGGTTTGTCTCGTTTTTTGCATGCTTCCCCTTGCTGTTGAGCATCTTGAGCAGCAGGTCTGGTATCTTCTCTTCCCTCTCCACAAAACACATCTCCTTGACCTCCTTCGGTATTGGCGAGTAATTTGGGATGACAACAGGCGTTCCCAGTGCCACGCTCTCAATCGCGATTATGCTGAGCCCCTCCCTCTCAGACATATGGAGCAATACTCCAGAGCTTGCTATCTCCTTGTAAAGAGCCAGCTTGTTCTTGAAGAAGGGCTTCACAGTCACATGACCCTCAAGACCCAAATTCTTTATTCTCTCCAATATCCTCCTCTTCTCCGGACCGTTGCCCACCAGTACAGCCCTGACGCTCCTGTCCTTCTCTACTACTTTCTTCACCGCCTCGAGCCACTTGTCTATCCTCTTCTCCTTTATGAAACGCCCTGAGAAGAATATCCTCTTTGTCTTCCGCACAGCAGCCTTCTTCATCTTCTCGATTTCCTTGCTGTTCAGCACAGGCGCAAAAACCCTTATCCTGCTTTTGCTAACACCCATTCCCTCCAGTTTCTTGGCAGTCGTGCTGGAGACGACGACGTAATCAGCGCCCTCAGGCTTCACAAAGGCGCTTGAATAAAGATATGCAGCTTCGCCCACTGGCACGCCAAGGTATTTCCACCAGTACCTCCTGTCCCATACCTCCTCCACCTTAAGTATCAGCTTGGCTCCCTTCAGCCTGCAATAGGCCCTGAGAAGCAGCAGGTGCAGCACAGGAAACTCATCCGAGATGATGACGTCAAAGTCGTATCTGAAGATGTTGATCATCAATGCAGAGAACGAGATTACTTCTCTCACAGACCTTCTGCCGTGCCTGTACGCAGTGTCGATATCCATCCTGCCGAAAGTCTTATACTTCACTTTACCGTACTCAAACTCCCTTCCCATGCCTGGCCAACGGAGTGTGAAGAAGCTTACGTCATATTTCTTCGCGAGTTCTCTCGCCTCAACGCTGAGTATGTACTCCACCCCTCCCTTGTGCCATGGGTATGGCACATCATATACGAATGCGATTCTCATTGACTCAGCCTGGAACCTCTCACGAGAGATCTCGTTTAAGAAATATAAATGCGCTGTAGAACTCAAGCTACGTTATCGTTATGTTCTCTACGCCGTAGTTGAAGTAGGGGTACTGCTGGCTTATTGTAGTGTTCTGCTGGTAGAAGACCAGCTGGTTGAGGCCCTGTGCAAGCGGCAGGCTCACGCTATAATTGGAGAAAGTGCTTGTCAGGTTAAGGGCCGAGAGAGGGGTAGTGCCGCTACCGTAGTATAGGTTGAGCTGGCCTGTGGGCTCATAGGAGAGAGCCCTGAATTTCATCTTGGCGATTGTTGCATTGGGCGAGAATATCGTCACGGCCCTTACGTTGCTCCCCCACCACGCATTAGCCAGGGTCTGGTTGCACTGGTACTGGCTGCAGAAGTCATAGCCAGATATCCATGTGCCTACAGTGTACGCAACCATGTTCTTCAGGCCATACGCGTTTTCAGTAGCGCTAGTTTTGAAGACGGTGACGTTCGCATCAACATATGTCGGATTTCCAAAGAGGCCGTAAAGGTAATTCTGCAGATCGGCCAGCTCAGTGGCATTGTATGCTTTGTTTATGACTGCCACTACTCCAACATTCTCGACAGTGAGCCAGAAGAGATTGAGCTGGGTGTAATTCTCCCTTATCGCGTATGGGAAGACAAGCCCCTGGCCAGCCTGAAGGTATGAAGCAGAGACAGCAAGCGGAACTGAGTCAACTGTCTGCTCTTCCGATGTATTGGTCCTTGTCGCATAGCCCCCCACTATGGGTTTCTCGAAAGCTGTCTGGTAATACATGGACACTCCTGGGTAAAAATACGAGTCGGTAGTGATGTTGGGAAGAGCGGGCAAGACTAGCACAGTGTAGTTGCCCTGTAGCTGCCTTATGTCATGGTATCCTGCAGGTATCTGTGCGTTAGTTGTGAGCTGACTGGCAAAGCTGCCTGATAGCGGAGTGCCGTTATACTCTATGATTATCAGAGCGGTGAAGATGATTGCCAGCGCAAACGTACCCATGGTGTTCCACTTTGATTTTGAGAGGTGATCGAATCCTACAGCAGCGAGAACTGCGAGTGCAAGTGTGACGATGACATCGAACCTTCCAGGCTCCCTAACAAGATTGAAAAGCGGGATGTTCCTGTACAATGCATACAGTGTTGGTATACCTGTAGAGGTGGAGCCTATCTGCAGGTAAGGCCCGACGGCAAGCAGCGCGAACACGACGAATATTACTATCCAGAAGATGATGTCCCTCATCTTGTTCTTCCTGTGCTCGTGGTAGAGAGCTAAAAGCGCAAGGAAGATCACGCTATAGCCTAGGTAAGATATCTTCTCAGTGACTGCAGGCGTGTAAGCGATGCCTTGGTAAGTGAGTGCATACACGCTGTTGACGTATCCCAGCGCAAGCGAGTGGAAGATGCCGTTGTAATAGCTTGGCAGGAAGAACGAGGCAAGGTTGTCGCTGTAGAGCATGTTGTGCACAACATCGGAGAGCTGGCTTGCGCCGCTTATCCCTGCACTCAGATTCGGAAGTATCCAGATAAGGAAAGGGGAGGCAAGGATTACAATAAAAACGACCAGGAAGCCAGTATTCAGTATGGTGCTCTTATTCAGGACTTCCTGCCTTTCAAGAACGATAAGTGCAAGCAGCGCGACAATAAGGAAAGTTACCGCCATTATGCCCTGCTCTATGTCTCCTGCAAAGGTGAGAAGGACGAAGCTTATCGCTGCGAAGAGAGCATACTTCCACTTCTTAGTTCTAAGCATAAGGAGAAGGCAGAGGACGAATAGAGGTATGAATTCTATTGTTGTCCACTGGAGATGCGAATAAGCCTGCGCTATATGCACCGGGCTGAATGCAAAGACGAGCCCTGCGATGAATGCGGCGTAGTCGTTCTTCACTAGGTACCGCGCGAGCATGAACATGAAGAGCCCGCCTAGCGCGAAGCTAAGGAAGAAAAGTATGTTGTAAGTTGCAGCCAGTCCGACAAGCGCCTGGAGCGGAGCTGTAAGGATACCCGCAAGGGGGCTCATTGTTTGAGAAGCAAGATTTGCCCCCACCGGAGAGAAGAGGTACGAGGTTATGTAAGGAGACTGATGCAGGACGAATATTGCATAAGGAACCCACCACAGACCCCACATGCTCTGGTAGACATCTCCTCCTCCGTTGACAACCCTGCTTCCGAAGTTGATAGTCACCTGCCAGAACATTACAAGGGCGATGGCGAGATAGATTATGAAAGCAAACAGTAGCAGCCTGTTTTCGCTGGTGTCAAGCTTAAAGACCATGGTAATCAATGACAAAGGAAAATACTCAACTCAACTAATATAAACCTTCTACTCTAATTCTAAACGCGCAAATTTCAGAAGGTCTTGTATTTTCCGAGCGAGATGTCAAGCGTGAACTGGCTAAGGTTGTCGAGCATGCTCTCAGCTGTGTAGTAGACCTTGCCCTTGAGCTTCTCGAAGTCGCCCTGCTGCTCTGTTATCAGGTTGATGTTCAGGTTGTGCGGCTCGCTTATCCTCTTTCCAATCTGCGAAAGTATGGAGACGTCGCACTCCTTTATCTCAGGATAGTCCTCCGCTATCTTCTCTGCCATGCTTGTCGCGAGTATGTTGTATATCTTTCCGATATGGTTCACCGGATTCTTTCCTGCTGCAGCCTCGAGGCTCATGTGCCTGAAAGGCGTTATGATCCCGTTGACCCTGTTGCCCCTTCCAACAGAACCGTCGTCTCCGGACTCGCAGCTTAGCCCTGTCTTCGTGATATAGATATCCTCGTCCTCTATCGAGTCACCTGTGTTTACAAACGCCCTCACCTCCTTGTCGGTGAACTTCTTTGCGTTGTTGATGACATCGTTCTCCACCCTCTCCTTGGTCTTGACATAAGTGTCTATGTTGTCGATGAACTTTGATACGAAGGCGATCGCCACAGTAAGAGTTATCTTCTCGCCGTCCCTCATACCCATGACCTTGACGTCTTCCCCTACTGAAGGCACTGAGCCCTTGTAGGCTTTGCTGTTTAGGTAATGCTCGGTCTCAAGCACCAGATTTTCCACATCAGTGAACGGTGCGAAGCCTATCCCAAAGGAGGTATCGTTAGCAAGAGGAATCTCGTGCCTCGCCCTTTCAAAGACGCCTATCAGGTCGCTGCTTCCCGAAGCTATCATTCCCTTGAAATTCACCTCGTTCTCAATGTCAAGGAAGCGTGTATTCTTCTTTAGGTAATCCTTGGCTACCTGCACAGCAAGCCCATTCACGTCCAGCTGCTTATTGTTTAACAAAGCGAGAGCCCTTCCCGTGACTATGACCTCTATCTTCTTTGTAATCTTGCCCCGCCCATAGCCAACGTCCACCGCCCCTCCAACGATAAGGCCCTTGTCAACGTTATGGTGCATTATGATTCCTGTCTCCTCCATGTATCTTTTGCACAATGCCACACTGGTGGCGTCGCATATTCCGTCTATGAGGCTATCGGGATGCCCTACGCCCTTCCTTTCAACGTATTCTGTATTCTGCTCCGAGACCGGTTTCACGTTCAGCTGATGTATCGATATATTCTTCATTCTAACACTTATGCGTGCGAATAATGGAGACCAACATCTATAATAATTATCGCATCATAATTACCATTGGTAATATGGCATCTGCGATCGATTCCCTTCAATCAACGTCATTGAAGATTAGGAATACAAGGAAAGGTCTCGGGATAAGCCAGAAAGAGCTCGCTGACAGGCTAGGCCTGAGCCAGAGCACTATAGCAAGGCTCGAAAGCGACATAGAGGACCTCAATCCCAGCTATAAGAACGTCTATGCCGTTGTCTCGGCGCTCGAGGCCACAGCTGCAAGGAACAGCAATTCAAGGATCCTTGAAAAGACAGCTGCAGACATAATGCACAGGAAGATAGTCTACGTGACTCCAGATGATACTATAGGAAGAGCGGTAAAAATAATCAAGGACTATGACTTCCCGCAGATACCTGTGCTAAACAGGAAGCTGGAAGAGGTAGGGACTGTCAGGCAGAAAAGGCTTCTCTCGATAGCTACAGACTATCCAGAAAAAATATCAACCACGAAGATACGTGACATAATAGAACCCTCACTGCCACAGGTGAGCAAATACACCGAGGTATCGAAGATAAAGCTGATGCTCGATAACTTTGATGCCGTGTTGGTTATGGACAAAGGCAAGGTTGTAGGGATAATAACCATTTACGACATCTTGAAAATGGTCTGATGCTGAGTTACTAACTTAACTTTAAAATAAGTTTAGGCAGGAGAACATAATAGGGAGTATTATGGTAGCGTCGCCGTCTATGGTCGTGTACTTCGCCTTCTCCTTCACCTTGCCCCAGGAGACCGCCTCAGTCAACCTCGCTCCGGAAAGCCCGCCATCATACTGCGAAGCCGTAGTTACGTATACTGCATAATCAAGGCCTCCCTTGAACTGATTCCACCAGATGACGTGGTGCTTGCTTATCCCTCCTCCGACCATCAGTGCGCCCGTCTTCTTGTTGTCGAACGAGATGTCGCTGAGCTTCAGTTCGTCTTTTATCACGTTGAGCTTGAAGTCGTGGTCCTGCGCGAAAATCGCGAGCTGTGTTCCGAATGCTCCGTCCACTATGCCAGGGCAGAATATTGGCACGTTGCTCAGGTATGCCTGCCTTATTATAGAATGACTGTCCTTCATCCTCTTGCCGAACTCGTGGAGGAGTTCGCTCGGGCTGTACTCCTTCTTGTAGTCCTTTGACTTGTAAATATTGCCCATTATCTCCTTGAAGTAGTTCTCCACGGTTAGACCATATTCCTTGCTCTCGATGAAGATGTTGCCCAGTCTGTAGATGCTAAGGCCATGCAGCTTCCTGTCATCTGCCTCGAAGCTTCCAAGGCTGTATTTGCCCCCGTATGCCTTTGCGAGGTCATGGTCCAGGGTGCCGCATGTGGTTATTATGGCGTCGAAATGCTTCACCGAGTCGGCGATCATGCCCCTTAGCCCTGTCGAGACAAGGTTTGCCGTGAATGAGAGGAAGTTGTACGATTCCTTGTCAGCAAACATGCGTTCCAGTATCCCTATTCCATCAACCATATTCTGCGCCGAGAAGCCTCCGACGCTGTTCATGCTTTCTACGAGCTCCTTGACCTTCATGTTTTTCCTGAGCCTGATGTCCCTGACCTTTCTTGCAAGCATCTCCTTCTTGTTGTATTCCATTATTCTCCCCTGTAGCTTACCAGCGATGCTACCCTGCCTCCATCAAGCTTCTCCCTGCCTTTCAGATCCACCAGCTCTATGACGAAGAGGTAGCTTTCTATCCGCGCGCCAAGCTTTTCGACAAGCTTTCCCACAGTGCCTGCGGTGCCTCCTGTTGCAAGGAGGTCGTCGACTATTATGACCACGTCTCCTTTCTTAAGTGCATCTGAATGAATCTCCATTGAGGCGCTGCCATATTCCATCTCATAGCCCATAGAGACCGTGTCATAAGGGAGCTTGCCCTTCTTCCTTGCAGGTATGAAGCCCAGGCCAAGAGAATAGGCCAGCGCAGAGCCTATTATGAACCCCCTTGCGTCTATACCTACAATATAATTTGCCTTTGTGCCATTGGCCTTTTCCTTCAGGAGCCCTATGCATTCTGCGAATGCCTTCCTGTCGTGTAGCATGGGCGTTATGTCCCTAAAGTTTATCCCTGGTTTTGGATAACCTGGTATGCTCCTTATCTTTGACTCTATATATTTTATTCTCTGGTCATCCATGAGATGCAGCAGAATAACTCTCCAGAGAACCTATAAATAAGTTTGGCAGCTATATTATCCCAACTGCAATTCGTAAGTTTCATGAGGAGCCTCACCCTCATTATTTAATATCCTTTGTTTTAATACGAATAAGATAAGTGTATTCATGCGACCTAAACAGCTGCCCAAGACACTTGCGCTTATCCCTGATGGGAATCGGAGATGGGCTAAGTCTCACCGCTTCTCGATCCTCAGTGGATACGATCTGGGCGTGAAGAAGTTCATCAACTTCAGCGAGTGGTGCATCCAGTATGGGATCAGCAGCATAGCTGTATGGGCGCTCTCAACCGAGAACCTGAGCAGAAATAAGACGGAAACAGAGACTCTTTTCAAGATATACAAGAGGGCTGCGACAGACAAGTCGATACTCGCAAAACTTCACAGGAACAAGACAAGGCTCAAGGTCGTAGGCAACAAGAAGCTGCTCCCTAAGGATCTCAGGTTGGCTCTGGAGAAACTTGAGAACGAGACAAGCAGGCACAAGGAGCATGTCATAAACATGATAATCGGCTACGGCGGCCATGACGACATAATCCACGCGGTCAAAGGAGCCCTCAAAAGGGTAAAGGACGCAACGCTTATGAGTGACGAGCTCTTCCAGGGCTATCTCCTTTCCAAGGCTATACCCCAGATAGATTTTGTGATAAGGACGTCAGGAGAGCAGAGGCTTTCCGGCTTCATGCCATGGCAGACTGGTTACTCGGAGCTCTACTTCTCTAAAAAACTCTGGCCGGACTTCACGAAGAAGGACCTCCACAAGGCCCTCCTTGACTACAGCAGGAGGCAGAGGAGGTTCGGCAGGTAGACGGAGGTTTAATGCCTGACCGTAACCATGACATCACTCATTTCTCTAGGTACTTCAACATAGAGGCGCCTAAGAGCGGAGTTCAGGCAGTCCTTTTTGTGATACTAGGAGTAGTCACTGGCATAGTATCAAGCTTCTTTGTGCACCTTCACCAAGCCGCTCAGCTCTCCTGGCTGCTTTCAGGGGTGAGCCTGGGAATAATCGCAATAACGATCCCCAGCATGCTCACCGTATTCTTCATAAAGGCGGTAAAGAGAGGCATGAAGCTCAAGCATGCCTTCTTCGGCGTACTTGCAATATCCTTTCTCTATTCATGTTTCGTCATAATGGACTCCGCCTTATTCTCCCTCCTGCACAACTACATCCTCGCCTACCTTTTCATAATACTCCTCAACGCCTTCATCTATGGCTACTGGTTCTTGGTGAACAGGGTGGTGATGAACCAGAGGCGTACGCAGATAGTCACCGCGGCATTCCAGCCAGTTGTAAACGTGCTTCTTTTTCTGCCGGTGAGCAAGTACCTTTTCGGAATCTCTCCACCAGTCGGCTCTACGCTGGTAAAGCTCTGGGGAGGCATGATAGTCTTCATGTTTGTCGGCTATGTAATACTCTATATAATGGACAAGCCAGCCAAGAGGGAACTGAACCTCAGCGGCGTTGATCTGCTAACAGCAATGGTAAACCAGTGGATGTACGACATCACAAAGGACGGCGATCTGAAGTCGACAGGAGTGAAGAAGGACATCAAGGTTGGCATCCTAGCCCTTAGGGGGAGAAAGGGATACAAGGCGATCTTCGTGAACCCCGAGATACATTACGGTCCGTTCCACGACATAGGAGGGAGCGTAGCCACGCAGAGGATAGGCAGGAAGCTCGAGGAGGAATTCAGGACTGTGCCATTCATAACACACGGCGCTGTAGGCTTCGAGGACAACCCGGTTAGCACGCAGCAGATATACAGGATGTCGAACACCATAGCAGAAGGAGTAGCAAACCTGCCAAAATCATCATTCAAGCCATCATATGGAAACATTTCTGTAGGTAGGGACGGCCCGTGCAGTGCGATAGGCGTGCATATGAACGACTCATGCATACTTGCCCTTACAAAAGCCCCGCTAGTAACTGAGGACATTTCCAGAGATATAGGAGAAAGGTTTGCAGGAATTGCCAGAAAAAAATTCAGGAACGTCATGCTAATAGACGCGCATAACTCAAGGATCGAATCTGCCTATGCCTCAGAGCTTAACGGCATACAGCCTGACAGCAAGTACGTGCCGATGTACGAGCGCGCCATAGACAAAATGCTGCACAACGAATCGGCAAAGAGGCCGCTTTCATTCGGTGCGTCATCCGAGCGTCTCTCAAGGATAGTGAAGAAGCACGATATGGGCGAGGGCTACACCAGCGTAGGAGTCTTCGGGTTCGGCAGGAAGAAATTCTGCATCATGTACTTCGATGCCAACAACATGCTCCCAAGCTTCCGCGCTGAAGTGCTGGGACACCTCAAGGAGAGATTCGGACTCGATGCAGAGGTCTGCACCACAGATACGCACTCAGTAAACACCATAGCGTTACCTGCAAGCAATGTGCTGGGAAGGGAGACTAAGCCAAGCGAGGTGATTCCGACACTCGACAAGCTGGTAGCGAGCGCCATAAAGAGCATGGAGAAAGTATCATGCTCCTATTCGAGCGTTGAGGTCAAGGACTTCAAGGTCTGGGGCAGGGGCACCGAGGACGCTCTGGTAAAGGTGAGCCGAGAGGTGATAAGAACCGGAAAGAGGAAGGTGCCTTTAATCATAGCTGCTGGCGTTATAATAGCAGCCTGGGTAATCTATCTTGCGTGATCAAATGGACCTCTTCCTTCTATTCTTCTACCTCCTCGGCCTGGCAATCTTCGCCTATAGAATGATTAAGATCTCGGGCACCAGGCCATGGCTCATCTTCTCAGTGATCCTCATCCTGAGCGTACTCCTCTTCTACCACGAACATGCCAACGAGGCCATACTCCTGACAAGCTTCATAACCTTCAACGCCATAATCTCCACATACAGCAGAAGGGAATGCTACCTCTTCATAGCCATTGCGGTGCTCTGCATATTCGTCGAATACCCTCTCGGTGCGTCACTCATACTCCAGTCAGCATTTCTGGGAATGCTGAGCGGCTCAAACCTAGAAATACCAAAAGTAAACCCGATGCACAAGGGCAACGAGACTTGGAGGAACCTGATCCAGATAGCCGGAGGAATATTCTTCATCTGCCTCTTCCTCTTCCTGCCGATAGGAGCAGCAGCAATAATCACAATAACAATAGTGCTTGCAGGCTCTGCGCTAGGCAATCATTCCATAAGAGGCAAGGAGAGCGGCCTGGTAAGGACAATCCACAGCTTTGAGAGGCCTGGCGCAATACTCGGGTCGGGGGCGAGGTGGCTTGCCATGGGCACGCTTGTCGCCGCATCCTTCCTCACCGGTAATTACGTAATAGCAGTCTTCTCAGCGATCTTCATAGCCGACTCGTTCTCCACCCTCGTGGGAATAAACCTCAAAACACCCCGCCTCCCCTACAACAAGAAGAAGAGCATAGGCGGAACCTTTGCGTACTTTATCTCCGTGCTCCTTATCTCCTACTTCTTCATAGGGCCTATCTCATTCGCTGTCGCGCTTTTGGCGGCATTTGCAGAGAGCCAGCCCCTGCATCTGGATGATAACTTCGATGTCGCGGTTGTGATGGTTGCATTCTTCATAATTGCAGCGCACCTTGGGCTTATAGCCCTCTAAAAAGGAAAAGGAGTAGCTACTCTTCTTTATCTTCAGTAAGGTCTATTTCGACCCTCCTGTCAGGCCCTGTGATATATACTTTCTTCAATTCCACTTTGTAGAACCTCATCTCCGAGGCTTCATCGTAATCCTCTGGATTGTAGCGCTCTGTCGGAGGCACATCCGAGCTGGGGAAGAGCTTTGCAACATAGAGTTCTATAACCTTCTTCAGGTCCTTCATGTCAACAGGAGACACTGTGCCTATAATCTGCACTCCGTCAGATGAGCCTAGGCCTTGGGTAGAGTCGAAGATTGCTATGCCTACCTTTCCGTTCTTCGCGATGTTCTTGCAGTGCTGCGAATCAACCGCTGATAGGAAATAGAGATCGTATTTCCCATCGTGGGTGAAGAAGACTGGCGATGCCCATGACTGCCCTTCAGCCGCACAGCTGGCCAGCACCATGTAGTTGTTGTTCTCTATTATTACCTTCGCCTTTCCCCCGTAGGAAAGATAGGATGATGTCATAATACGTAATTTACCTATAAGTTTATATTCGTTAGGATGCATAAAAGTGAATTAGCAGTCGATGCAGAATGCGGGGCAAGGAGGTGTTTAAATAAGATCAGCGAATCAAGGGAACATGAAAGAACAGTCAGCCATAGAATACCTGACGACCTATGGCATGGCGCTATTGATCATAGCAATCATAGCCGCCGTACTTTACTCTTACGTCTCTTTTGCACAGGCCGCACCTTCAAGCTGCGTCTTCTCCAGCTATGTGACGTGCAAGCAGGTCTCCATAGGCTCAAACTCCGCAGGCACCCAGGCGGTGATTCTGCTCTCCAATTCGCAGCAGTACTCGATAGAGAATCCCTCGCTCACCATGAATTCCTCGGCCACCGGCACTCTCTCCTCATCCTGCACTCCAAACTTCGTGCTTCCCGGCGGACTCATCGAGTGTGTGCTAACCTCCACAAATAAGCTGAACATCAACCAACTATCAAGCGGCAACCTATCTCTCACAACTGTAATCTGCTCTGGCGGCACGAATGGCATCTGCACCTCACCCCTTCAGCAGACATATGCAGGAACATTCTCCACACACGTCGCCAAACCCATATCTCCACAATGTTCGCTATTTATTTGGCGCGTCGCCTCTCCAAACATAACTGCTTCCAAGGTGACCTATACAATCATAACTCAATTGAACATCTCAGGTCATCCAGTAACAGGAGGGACAGTCAACTTCACAGTCAATACATCCACATCCTCATTCTCGCCCCAATATGTAAACACCGGAAACAACGGTCTCGCGCTTTCCTACATTACAAGCCAGAGTTCAGGCAACGTCAAGATTAAGGTGTCATCATTCCTTTGTTCCAATTCCAGCATCTTTGCCTTCACTCCATCCGCAGGCATAACCTTCAATACAAACCAGTCGATAAACACAGGCGCCAACATCCTTCTATTGAACAATATTGAATACCCAACTCTCCCTGTGGCTATACAGACGTCGCAATTCTCACCGGCAGTGTACGACTACAACTCCTCCATATCTGCCCCATCAGGATTGAGATATTTCTATTCATCGATAAGCGGCTGCGGCGCAACCTCCCAGGCAGGCTCCATCTATACAAGTTCAAGATGCACTGTGACAGCAAATTACCTGACCCAGGCATATCTGACAATGGCCTCCAATCCCCCCAACGGCGGCACTGTCCTGCCTTCGGGAGGCTGGTATCCTCTCGGAACTTACACAATAAACGCGATCGCGAATAGCGGCTACACATTCAACTCCTGGAGCGGCTCAGGCACTGGAAGCTATTCAGGTACGAACGACCCAGCCACAATAACTCTTGGAAAGGCTTCTATAACAGAAACAGCCAACTTCAACCAGCCGTCCAACCAGCCGCCCAATACATACCAGCTCATTGTGAACAGCCTCTGCAATGGACAGGCCTGCCCTTCTGGTGCAGTCACCATATCTAACGGAGGCGCTTATCCTGCAGGCACCCCGGTAAGCATCTCAGCAGCAAACACTACAGGTTCATGCTATACCTTCTCTAGCTGGAGCGGCTCAGGCACGGGAAGCTACTCTGGTTCCCAGCCTTCTCCCACCGTTACTATGAACAGCAATATAATCGAGACAGCAAACTTCGGGCAGATCCAAATACCCCTAACTATGGAAACAAGCCCAGGGTTTGCTGGGTATGCTTACTCACAGATTTTGGGAAGCAATGTAATAAGCGGAGCCAACACAACAACCTACTATCCATGCGGCTCAAATATTGAGATAACTCAGGCGACCAGATCTGGAAGGGCTATCTTCAATGGATGGACAGGTTCAGCCTACACAGGCAACGCAGCAACTGGAGAATTTATCCTGACAAATTCTGCGACAGAAACCGCTGAATACAGCTCTAACTTTAATAATGGAGGCGGTAGCTTCTCCTTAGGATGCCTCGAAGACGACACCAATATACAGGTTAGATGCCCTCCAGTGCAGTAGCAATTTTCAATATACCAGATCAGATGTTAGCTATCCTTCTTACCGAGATTTTCTCTTCTACTTTAGGTCTTCCGAACCTTTCCCATGCATTGCCTAGTCTTATACTCACCTGCATGAACCTATCTTTCAAAGGACCTGATGATCCCTGCGAGATTACAAGCTCCCCTTCTTTTACGCCGAACATGTCCTCGGCATAGGCTCCTGAGAGCGTCTTTCCTGATATCTCGATGCTGACCTTGTCTCCGTACTTGAATTGCATCTCAGATAATCTTGTGGTGAGCTTCAGGTTGCCGTATCCGTCGATGTATGCTATCACGTCCCTCTCCGGCTTGGGAATCTTCTTCTTGTCAAGCTTTTTTCCAAGTATCGAATAGTCCCCGTTTACAATGGCTGCCACTGCCCTAGGGAACTTGTCTCTTGATCTGAACTGCGACCCTCTTGTCGCGACATTTACTGCCCTAAGATCCTTAATCTTCTCCTTTACAAAAGAGAGAGTGCTGCCAGAATTGACTGCGAGTATCTCCTCTCCGTTGTCCAGTTTTGCATAGACAAGGCCTTCTCCCTCATTCTCTTTTCTCGGATTCGGGTTGTCTCTGCGCGGAGCTGTGTTTGAAAAGATATAGGGAGGATACTCTTCCTTCTCGCCTTTCCAGTCCAGCACAAGCTGGTATATGCAGAAGCCAGTGGCAACAGTGCTGAACGGAGGCACGCTAACGTATTCCATATCCGCATGCCGTATCCGCGACCTTATCTTGACCTTTACTTCAGAAAAGGCAAGATCACCCGCGCCATAATCCCCTACTATGAATATCATCGGTATGTTTTCCATGTTTATGAAATCGCAGATAACCCTTTTATCTCCATCCCTTCTGTTAGGAAAAGCTATACTCTTCTTCCTCTCCTTCCGCCTGGTCTCTTTGTGGTATCTGTCGGTATAGGAGTGACGTCCTCTATGCTCCCGATCCTGAATCCGCTCCTTGCTAGCGCCCTGACCACTGACTGCGCGCCGTGCCCAGGGGTTTTTGATCCATGCCCTCCAGGAGCCCTTATCTTTATGTTTATGTGAGTGATTCCTTTTTCGAGAGCTGTCGCAGCAACCCTGTATGCTGCCTGCGTCGCAGCGAAAGGCGAGCCTTCCTCGTGGTCAGCCTCGACCACCATGCCTCCGCTTCCCACCGCTATCGTCTCTGCACCTGAAAGGTCTGTAAGCGTGATTAT
>DAHVVD010000046.1 GCA_027328265.1 Microcaldota archaeon | reverse complement strand
AGAAAAGCATGTTACGGGTATAATTATATCCATTGTTCCGCTTTATGTATTCAGTAAGCTGTTCCCTTGTGATAAATTCCTCTGTTATTGGGATAAACTCGTCGTCTCCTATGCTTCCTCCAGGTTTCATGTGTCTTGGTTTCATTATCTCACCCGACGGGAACTTCTGCTTTTAGACTGCGGAGGAAAGCGAGCATCTCAGTAATTGATTGCAACACTAACATATCCAATCAGGATATTTCACGATTCGTTGCGAGGTTTCCCTCTGCGAATGAATGATGTTGTGCACACCTATATTTATATTTCTTCCAGTTGTCGTAGCTTATATCCCACCTCTGAAGGAAGTGGGTTTTACACCACTGTCATATAAACTTCATCATGCATCTCTTTTGTGGTGATATAACGACCATCCTTTCAGAGATAAAATCAAAGGACCCTGAGCTCTTCGGCTACATAAACAGCGAACTAGAGAGGCAACGCACCGGACTCGAAATGATTCCTTCTGAGAACTTCACAAGCGAGGCGGTTCTTCAGGCCTGCGGGAGCGTGCTCACCAACAAATATTCAGAAGGCTACTCGGGCAAGAGATACTATGGAGGCAACGAGTTCATCGACAGCGTTGAAAGCCTTGCGGTAGAAAGGGCGAAAAAACTCTTCGGGGTGCCACATGCAAACGTACAGCCCTACTCTGGCTCTCCAGCAAATTTCGAAGTTTACCTGGCGCTCTGCAAGCCAGGCGACGTTGTCATGGGACTCAACCTCACTGACGGTGGCCACCTCACTCACGGCTGGAAGACGAGCGCCACAGGGTTGATATACAAAAGCGTACCGTACCACGTAAAAAAGGACGGCTATACCGACATAGAAGAGGCAAGAAAGCTCGCCATCGAGAATAAGCCGAAGCTAATCTGGGTTGGCGCGACTGCATACACAAGGGAGTTTCCCTTCGAGGAATTTGCAGGAATAGCCGACGAATGCGGGGCCTACCTTGCCGCAGATATCTCACATATCGCAGGACTTGTGGTCGGCGGCGTGCACAAGAGCCCGAAAGACTACGCGCACGTCATAACCACCACAACCCACAAGACGCTACGCGGACCCAGAGGAGCAATGATAATGGTCACAGAGAGAGGGCTGAAGAAAGATCCAGGCCTCTCAGATAAAATAGACAAGGCCGTCTTTCCTGGAATGCAAGGCGGACCACATGATCATATCGTGGCTGGCATAGCTATAGCCCTCCTCGAAGCCTCAAAACCCGAATTCAAAGAGTATGCGGCTCAGATAGTCAGGAATTCAAGGGCGCTTGCAGAAGGACTCATGAAAAGAGGCCAAAAATTGGTTACCAACGGTACGGACAACCATATGGTCCTCATGGATCTTACTCAGTTCGGCGCAGGCAGCGGCATTTTCGCC
Source organism: Microcaldota archaeon (assembly GCA_027328265.1). Classification (GTDB taxonomy): domain Archaea; phylum Micrarchaeota; class Micrarchaeia; order Micrarchaeales; family CABMGC01; genus JAJZIZ01. The sequence continues at coordinate 7,422 of DAHVVD010000046.1, read as the reverse complement.
CAGGAAGCACTCGAGGCCTCAGGTATAACTGTTAATAAAAACACCATACCTGGCGATCCATCCTCCCCGTTCTATCCAAGCGGCATAAGGTTGGGAACTCCAGCACTCACAACTCGCGGCATGAAGGAGAAGGAGATGGAAATTATAGCAGGATTAATCTGCGGCTGTCTGGGAGAAATAAAAAAATACAAACTTCCAGCTGATAAAGAGCAGCGAGCGAAGTACATTGGTTCATTCAAAACAGAAATTTCGGCTAGCGAAACAATAGCGGAAAACAGAAAGAAGGTCGCTGACATGGCCTCACTCTTCCCGCTGTATCCTAAGATGGGACTCTAATTTAAGGTTAATTCTCAGATGTAAAAAGCGAATCCAAAACGAACCTTAACGAAAGATATTAATTACTTCAAGAGGAGTTTAAATCGAATTTACTTACCACTTCGGCACCGAAACTTGCTTTCGGATTCGAAATCTGACTCGCCAGCGCCCAAGCAACGTTTGGGCTCAAGCAGAGGTGCAGCAATGAGCAAAACATGGGATACAAAAAAGAAAATATTAAAGCTGCTGTCAAAGGAAAACCTCAATCTAACAGAAATCAGCCACATGCTGGGTCTCGCCCCATCAACAGTCAGCAAGCATATTGAAGAACTTAAGCGAGTCGGCGCCATAACACAGGTTGAGAACCCATTTATCAAGAAATGGAAGTATTATACCGCGACACCTAACTTCAACACCGATGGAGTTATAAGGGGGAATTTCATGTCCCTCAACACCAGAGTGGTCAAGATGGAGATCGCCGCTGGCGTGATAGCAGTAGGCCTCATAGCATTATACTGGTTTTATGCGAGCCAGCAACCACACATCCTGAGTTTCCAGCTCACAGACCCTCCACAGGTGCCTGTGGGCACTCAGGCTTTAATCCTCAACTATTCTTCACTCAGGGCGCATTACATAGGGTCTGGCAATGCCAGCGGCTGGATATCTGCAAACTCCAAGGGCAGTGTCAATCTGATGTCTCTTGTCAATGCTACCGAGATGATAGGAAGCGCAGCCATACCTGCATCTGCCACAATTAACCAGATCAACCTTACTGTTTCGTCAGTCAGCATAGAGATAAATGGTACAGAAGAGAACGTGACTCTCCCTAATCGACACCTGCTTGTAAATGTAAATGGCACGGCGCCAGTCGACTCAGGCTCAGTGATATTGATAGATCTTTCACCTACCATAGTAAGCATCTTCACTCAGAATGCGACAGTCTTTGTAATGGTGTCTTCGGTAAGGGCTGTTCTTTTAGGCCCTCAGGCGGTGGAAGCTGAAGGAACTACTTCAAAGCTGTCATCCAATGAGCAAAAAGCGCTTCAGGCAACACCAGTGATAAATATCTCTTCTGCATCAATCACCACATCAGGGCAAAACAGCACCTTGTTCGTGACAGTCACCAATTACGGCAGTGCTAACGTCAGCATCAACCGCATACTTCTATACGGAAACCTCAGCGTGCTTGCGTTGCTAAACTCGAACAGCACAAACCTCGCAGCTAACGATTACCGCACATACCACTCTAACATAGCGGCGCCGCCAAACCTCTCTGGTTCAGCATCAACAGTCACACAAACAATCTCAACATCAGGCTCCACTGCCGTCGCAAGTAGCTCAGCATCATCAGGCTCTAGCACAAACATAGCATCAGATGTGGGGCAAGTGCAGGGATCTGAATTCAATGCCAGCGCCACAACTAACGCAACTGCCAAATCAAAAGCACCCTTGAATAAAACCATAAATCGGGCAAAGACAGAACTTTCAATAATAGACGGCATTCAAGTCGAGACAAACGCTTCCGCGAACGCCGGCGCATCAACTAATTCCTCAATCACCACTTCTTCTATCGTGCACGTGGGGGTTTCCATAAGGCACCTCCAGATGCTTGATTTCGAGATAGGGAGCAGCGGCAGGCTGAGCCTAGCCAACGAAGAGCAGAGCCTCAGCTCAACAGGTTATGTTATACAGGCACACTCTTCAACTACCTTCACTTTTTCAGGCAGACTCCTGGAAGCTAACGGCCGCATAGTCGTCTCGCCTGTCAGCAACAGCACATACAAAATAGTTGTAATAGGGCGCGACAGCAGCATATCAACTACAGTAATGGCTCAATAGAATCAGCAAAGCGCAGGCAGCTTGCAGCGTATCAGTGTGAGACCATCTGCAGAATGTACGCCCTCTGCTTTATGCCTACCTCGCTCATCTTCATCTCTCCCTGCTCTATCCTGCTCGCGTACTTTATCACTTCTGAAGTGCATCTTGCGCAGAGAGCACCCCCGAAAAGCCTCTCGTTGGACCTTCTGCTGCCGCTCTTCGCGCCCCTCTTTATCGAGATTCCGCTTAGTTCAGCTCCGCAGATTCCGCAATGAGGCAGGGAGTTTGCCCTCCTCCTGTAATGCAACACGTGCCTGCCCTTCGGAGTGACCCTGTCAAGTCTCCTCATGCTCCTTGATCTCTGCATCGGTTTCGGCAAATCAACACCTAATAATTATCATCATGCTTGCTTCTCGTCCTTGAATGTGTTCTGCATAAGCCCGAAGTTGTACTTGTCCTTCAGCCTCTTTCTGTCGTAGAACGATATCAGCGTCTGCAGCGTGAATGTAAGTATGATCGAGAAAATTATAAATGACCATCGGTAGCTGAGCGAAAGCGAGAGTATCTGGAGATTCGGAGCCGCGCTGAAATACTTTGGCAGGACAAAGTAATACAGGATTGCGTAGATTGGAAGAGTCACCACCATCACCTTTATTTGCATCTTGAAGCTCTCGGTAGTCGCGGCTATGAGAAGCTTCTGCTTCTCCGCCATCTCCTCCTTTGAGGCGTTGTTCTTTGCCATCTCCATGAGGTTTTTCTGGTGCTTGTTTATGTGTGCCCTAAGTTCGTACATCTTGTCGACGTCTATGAGGAGCCTCTGGAAAGCCACTAGGAGCAGCGAATATCCGACAGTGACAGCTAGAATCTCGAGCTCTATTGATATCATTTAGCCCACTGTTTCTCTCTGCCCAGCGCGTCGTTTACTGCCCTCTCTACGTCTGCCACCGCCTTCTCTATCTGGTTCTGCCTGTTCATAATCACGTAGAGCGGCACATCGAGATAAGAGGAGAAGTAGCTAGATATCGAGGTGTTAATCCTCCTCTGCTGGTTTATCTCATCCTCAAGATCATTCTCCCTGGCTCTCGTTGTGTCAGTAAGCCTTCTTACCATTATCTCGTTGGCATGTGCATCTATGTAGATCACGCCTTTTATGTCCTCTAGCTCGTCCAGATCGGCTGTCGAGAATCCTGGTATGTATCTTATGCTGCTCTTCACGCTGGCGTGGGTGTCTATGAGCGAATCTTCGCCTATCTTGTTTATGCGTTTTACGACTTCAGCCCGAGTCTTTACCGTCTCGCTGTATGGTATGTGCCTTACCCTGTCCCTTTCGGTTATGCCTTTCTCAGCGAGGATCTTCATCATCTCGCCCCCCATGTTTATCACCTTGACCTTAACCGTGATCTTGGAAAGTATTGTGCTCTTCCCGGAGCCAGGTGTGCCTGTTATTATTATCTTGCCCATAAATACCACGATTAATCTTGCCTTCAGTCTTCAGCGCCAGGCATGCCTCCCTGAGGCATTCCTCCAGGTCCGCCTCCTCCTCCCCTGCCCTTTGAGCTTATCATGTCGTCTATTCTGAGTATTGCGGCTGAAGCCTCTGTTGCGCTGGAGAGCGCCTGTAGCTTCACCTTAAGCGGCTCTATAACTCCTGGCTTCTCCATGTCGGCTATCGAGTTAGTGTAGACGTCTATCCCGTAGACCTTGCCTGAAGCGCCCTTGTGCTTGCTCCTGAGCTGCACGAGCGTGTCTATGGCATCCATTCCCGAGCTGTCTGCGAGCGTCTTGGGTACGACTTCCAAAGCGTCTGCGAACGCCTGTATGGCGAGCTGCTCCCTTCCTCCTACATCAGTTGCGTAGTCCCTGAGCTTGAGAGCGACATCTATCTCTGTGCTTCCGCCTCCTGTGACGTATTTTCCTGACTCGGCTGTGCTTGCAAGAGCTCCAAGAGAGTCGGTAAGCGCCCTCTCGACCTCATCTACAGTCTGCTTCGCGCCTCCTCTTACGAATATAGTCACGCTCTTAGGGTCTTTGCACTTCTCTACGAAGACCATCTGCTCTCCAGAAATCTTTCTCTCCTCTACCATACCTGCGAACCCGAGGTCTGCAGGCGTGAGGTCGTCGAGGCTTGTTACCAGTCTTGCGCCAGTTGCCTTCGCGAGTTTCTCCATGTCACTCTTCTTGGCCCTTCTAACTGCCATTATTCCTGCCTTAGCGAGATAGTGCTGTGCCACGTCGTCTATGCCCTTCTGGACGAAGACCACGTTGGCCTTGCTCTTTGCTATCTTGTCTGCCATTGCCTTGAGCATCTTCTCTTCCTGCGCGAGGAAGGACTGCATCTGTTCCGGCGAGGTTATCTCTATCCTTGCATCTGTCTCCGTCTTCTCTATCTCAAGAGCCACGTCGAGCAGCGCTATGCTTGCGTTCTTGATGCTCTTTGGCATTCCAGGATGTGATACTTCCTTGTCTATGAGCACGCCGTTTATGAATGTAGTCTCCTCTATAGAGCCCCCTTCTTTCTTCTCGAGCTTGATGAAGTCCCTATCTATCGTTACCTTGTTGCCGCTCTTTTCAGCCACCTGTTCTATGGCTTGAAGTGCGAGCTTCGCAAGCAGCTTCTTGGTATCCATACTGCCGATGTTCTTGGAGCCCATAGCGATAAGCGCTATCTTGAGGAGCTTGTCGTGGTCATTTATGTCAATCTTTCCAGCTATGCCTTCCAATATCTCCGTTGACTTCTGCCTTGCCATCTCGTAGCCTTTTATTATTGCTGCCGGAGGTATGCCCTGCTCAAGGAGGCTGCCTGCGTTCTTGAGAAGTTCGCCTGCGATTATGACCGCAGAAGTGGTGCCATCTCCTACTTCCTTGTCCTGGGTCTTCGCTATCTCCACCATTATTTTTGCGATGGGATGCTCAACATTCATCTCCTGAAGTATCGTGGCGCCGTCGTTTGTTATTATTATGTCGCCCAGCTCGCTTACGAGCATCTTGTCCATGCCCTTAGGCCCCAGCGTAGTCCTCACTATGCTTGCCACTGCGTAGCCGACTGCGATGTTAGTCCTCTGCGCCTCCTTCCCGAGGAGCCTGCTCGCGCCCTCAGGCAATATCATATACTGTTGTCCTAATTGGTTCTCTGCCATTATATCACAGGTTGTTTTTGTTTGTTTATTAAATAGATTTTCCGTAAGTAAACAAGCTGAGCATATATCTGCACTTAACTATTTATATCTTTCTTCTGGGCGTTTCCGTCAAAAATATCCATCCCAACATATCCACAGTAGGACATTATAGAAAAGCAAAGGTCTCGATGCCTTGCCTGCCGTGATTAACCTTTAAAAGGCTTCTTATCTCATATATCCTGAGGGCAATGGCGAAAAAGAACCCAAAAATCAGCGTGGTCCCTAAGATAAACCCGCAGATAAAAATACAAAACATAGTCGTAAGCGCCGACCTCCACGCGAACATAGACCTCTTCTCCCTTTCTAAGAACGTGAAGGAAGTGGATTACGAACCCGAGCAGTTCCCAGGCGCGATCTTCAGGATAAAGGAGCCAAAAGCCGTCATAATACTCTTCAAGAACGGAAAGCTCATCTGCACCGGCTCAAACACAACCAAAAACATAAAAGAAGTCCTCGAGCGCGCAACCAAGGTAATCGCAAGATACGTGATCTCTGCCTAGCCTTTTCCATCTCCCGCTTTTTTTACCGAAGCCAATGCCTTGTCGAACTTCCTGAAGAAGACCTCCCAGGAATAATTCTCAATGACCCTCTTTCTGCCCCGTGCTCCCATCTTCTCAGCCTCGCTCCCATGTTCTGCTGTCCACTTCATCTTCTCGGCCATCTGGTTGTATGAGCCTACGAGGAATCCGGTCTTCCCGTCCATTATCGTTTCCATCGGCCCTCCCTCATTTACTGAAATCACTGGCTTTGAACTTGCCATTCCCTCCAAAGGTATGTACCCGTAGTCCTCGTTTATTGCGGCGAAGAGAACAGATGTAGACCTGGAATAGAGCGCGCGGAGCTGCCTATCGTTGATGTTTGTCTTTATCTCTATCCTGCTGTTGCCTATCGACTTCTTCAGCTTCTCGTAATACGCGAGATGCTCAGGATCTTTCGAGAGGGTTCCTGCCAGCACTAGCCTGTAGTTCCTTCCAGACTCTCTCTCGAACCTCTTGAACGCGCTTATCACATAATCCTGGCGCTTGTTTGGCAGTATCCTCGAAGGGTAGAAGAAGTACTTTCCGTCGCCCTCGCTCCCGAACCTCTCGTACTCCACCCCAGGATTTATCACTGTGGAATCCCGCCCGAAATATCTCTTCACTCGCTCTCTTGTATTGCCGCTGTTCGCAGCTATGAACTCGATTTTCCTTACTACTCTATCTGCAATGAGCTTGTAGGTCTTGGCCATGGCAGAATAGATCAGCTTCTCCTTGAACGACCTGTTCCACATCCTCTCCTTGTAGAGATCGTATACCTCTCTAGGTGGCGTGTGGCAGTACCAGAGTACCCTCGGGTTCCTGTGCCTTATCCACTCGCTCGGCGAGACGTGGGCATTGATGACGTCATAGTCCTCTGTAATCTTCATGTTGTAGAAGTTGTAGCCGTACCTAAGCCCCTGGTGCGCCCTGTAGGGAAGCATTCCGGCGAGCGGCACGCTCTTGCCTATCACTCTTATGTCGAGCTCCTTGAATTCCGGGAAGGTAGTCTTAGGGCTGTATTCAAGCGTAAGTATGGGTGCCTCGTAATGCTGGGCTATCTTGAGCATGACCCTCTCAAAACCGCCCATGAGGGAGATGTACGGCTGCACTAGGATTAGCCTCGCCAGACTATCACCCTGGTATGGTGTAGTTGTTGTGCACCCAGCTCGGCTTAGGTGTCACATACGGCAGGGTGCCGGTGTAGTTGTTCAGCTCGAAGATCATTACTGTGTTCGTGGAGTTTACCTCGTTTATGCCAGAGAAGTTCTTCGGGTATGCAAGGGTGAAGCCAGGAAGCTTGCCTAGGAAGTAGGCCTGGTAGTAAGTGGAGTTGTAGAACTGGGTGGGTGCATTTATCGCCCCGGCCTTGTCAGGCAGGTAGAGCGCCATGAACTGCAGGTAGGTCTGGTTGTTCGGCCCGGCTATTGCGCCCTGGTAAAGATTAGGGGAGAGGATCAAATCCGCCAAGGTACCGTTCTGGTAGTAGACCTTGCCCGTCGGCACGAAGAGATTGCCCGAAGCAGAGCTTGCGAAGCCTCCTGCAATGCAGTATGTAACGTTGAGGACAGAAGGCACGCTCTCGCCAACGAGCGCGA
>DAHVVD010000062.1 GCA_027328265.1 Microcaldota archaeon | reverse complement strand
ATATGCACGGAACTTAAATGTTGTTTTCACAATGACCACATTTATATGCACCTTTGTGTTTATATAGCTTGTTGTCCGTCATATATTTCATCTCTTCGTGGCTTATATCCCATCCGTAAACGGCGTGGGTTTTACACCACGATAGATAAGCCTATGCGCTTTCCGCTGGGTGAGAATTTGGCTGCAGACCAGAAAAAGGAAAAGGAAGAGGAACCGGGGCATGAGCAGAGGTTCAGGATATATGCTGCGATAACGGTTGTGCTAATAGTGCTCGCCGTTGCTGTCTCGCTTGTCACCAACCACAGGCAGATAGGCCTCAAAGGCTGCCTCGGCATAGCGCTTGGTGGCTACAGGGACTCATGCTTGCTCTCGCTGGCCAACTCGACCAAAAACGCCTCGGTGTGCGGCTATATCAGCAAGGCCTATTCAGACTACTGCTATTCCAATGTCGGCGAGGCTTCACTCTCAGCGAAAACCTGTGCCATGGCGTCTTCTGAGGCAGTGAGGTACAGCTGCTTGTCTTACATAGCCAATGCCACTTCCTCGCCCAGCGCGTGCTCATACCTCAATGGCAGCGACAACTCGGGATGCGTCGAGAGCCTTGCAGCAGAGAAAGGGAACAGCAGCGCCTGCTACGCTATGGCTAATGCCACTGAAGCGGGAATATGCGCGTCTGGAGTAAACTTCGGCCTCGCCGAGAACCTCGGCAGGCCTTCCTACTGCATGCTCGTCTCTAACGAGACAGACATCAATGTCACGGAGAGGATAATCTCATTCTCCTCTTACGTCCGCTATGGAAAAAGCCAGAACTCGACGTCCTCCCTCATCAATCCTGCAGAGTACATAGCAGCAAGCAACTTCACCCAGAATGCCAGGGATGCCTGTTACCTCTCAGTGGCGAGCAGGGAGTCGAACAAGAGCATATGCAAGGGAATAAGCAATCCTGCTTTGGAGAGTTCGTGCATCTCCTCTGCCTCACCCTCACAGACGAACTACAATGTCACAGCAAATTATACTGGCAACAATAGCATAATAGCCAACATCACCAAGAACGCTACTGGTCTCTACGAGAACTGCGCCAAGATATTCGGTCAGGCCAACGCTACCGGTTGCTCTGCTCTTGTCTATCTCGGCGAGGCGGTGCTCACCAAGAATGCTACACTTTGCACATACATCAGTAACGTGAGCACCGAGTACCAATGCTACTCTTCGATAGCGCAAGCCTACAAGAACGTCAGCTTCTGCGGCTACATCAAGAATTTCACTTACAACCAGGCGTGCGTCGGGAATTTAAATTATAACCAGACATAACATCGTCATGCAAGGAATAGTCTCGTGCATAAAGGAGAGCACGCCAACTTATTATCTGGTAGGCAGCGACGGGCATGCATTTTTCAGCGGCGAGTACAGGGGACTGCAGATAAAATTGAACCTGGGGGAGCTTGTAGATGTGGAGGAAGGAAAGGTAATGCCGCTAGACGGAGATACTGAAAGCGTTAAGGGAAGCATAGAGAAGGACATTGCCGGCGCAATAAAAAATAGGACTGAAAGGCAGGTGTATCTCACAGGGATAGAAGAGGTAGACAAGGCGACTGAGAGGATGTGGAAGAAACTCGGATCAGCTGCTGGCCTCCTGCTCAGGAAGCTTTATCTCTGCCAGCCCATCATTGTAAGATTCCACAATGACGCGGATGGTTCGAGCGGCGCAACAGGACTCTACCTCGGCATTTCTGAGGCTGCAGGCAGCGGAGGGGCAAGGCCAAACACGATATGGATCATGCACAAGGGCGTCTCGTACAGCTCCATGGATGCAGAGTCAGACATACTTTTGGCTAGGAACTACAGCGCCGTGGAGAAGCCTCTGCTCGTGATCGTGGACTTCGGCACATCGAAGGACAGCAATGAGGGAATCAAGATTGCAGAGAAAAACTTTGAAATAATCTGGCTCGACCATCATCCGATAGAAGAAGGTTTCGAGGGCACAAGGCTTGATACTTACATAAACCCGTGGATGTTCGGGGCTGATTCCGCTTACACCGCAGGCATGCTGGCGTGCATCTTCGCAAGATCCTTCTCGGATGTGGACACTGGAGAACTGGAGATAGGCTCTATGGTAGGCGACTACAGCAGATTCGCGCCTAAGGATAATGATGAAGTTGCTATGATACTTGATCTCGTGACTAGCGAGCCTAGGCTTATTTCGAGATCTGAATCAGGCCTTACTCCTGCTGAGATAGATTCGGTCTTGAATGACAATGCAAAAAGGAAAGAGCTCTACAACTACGCAAAGATGAGGCTCGATGAGGCGATTGCCTCGGCGATGGAGTCAGTGAAGAGGTACAGCCTGGCAAAGGGCGACATCTATGTGTTGGACTACGAGGAAACAAGGAGCCCTGACAGCAAATATCCGCTGCCCGGAAGGTTTGCCTCTAAGTTCCTTGCTAAGGTGGAGGGTGCAGGAAAGCCGTGTGTCGTTGTGGTGCATTTCGGCATGTTCGTCTCGATGAGGGTGAGTGCCGAGCTGGGCGATGGAGTTGACGTGCCAGGAATAATAGCAGGGATGAAGACGATGTACCCTGACCTTATCGAGGCTGGAGGCGGGCACAGGAATGCGGCGAGCCTGAAGCTCGTAGCTAAGGAGAACAAAAAGGAAGTGTTGACGCCTCTCCTTGAGCAGTTAAGGTCTAGGCTGGAGTGATCAGGCTCTACATATGGTTTAATAATATTAGCAGGCAGATATCATAGGAGAGTTTATGAGGAGGGCTTATCTCTATTTGCTAGTGGTGATAATAATATTGGCTGTTGCAGCTGGGCTTGTGCTTAGCAATGCATTCGGCGGCAAGGGCACCGTCAGCCTGACATCACTGATTGCATACGATAACAAACCTGTGCCAGCAGCATTCATCTCGCTTCTGCAGGTCCCGAACAACATCGGCAATGCGGTTGGAATCGGTGTCGCTAACAACTACGTAACGCCGATAAGCGGAGTCAACTCTATTCAGCTGAATGGGAAGCCTGAGGTCCTCTACATAGGGGCTGAGTTCTGCCCTTACTGCGCAGCAGAGAGGTGGGCCATGGCCATAGCACTCATGAAGTTCGGAACGTTCTCGAACCTTCACTTCATGACCTCTGCAGCATCGGATACACCTGCAAGCATACCGACCTTCACATTCTACAACTCGACCTATTCAAGCAGCTACATCTCCTTCGTCTCGGTCGAGCAGACAACTAACACGCGGGCTCCGCTTCAGACGCTCAACAGCTCTGAGGCGTACCTCTTCTCTAAGTATAATCCTGGAGAGGGCATACCTTTCATACTATTCGCCAATAGAAGTTACTGGATCAGCGCCAACTATGATCCTCAGAGCGTTCTCTATGGAAGGAACTGGAGCTACATAGCCTCACAGCTCTACAACACATCCTCGGTCCAGTCCGAAGCCATAATCGGCACTGCAAACCTGATGACTGCGCAGATTTGCGCAATAGACAACAACACCCCTTCTAGCGTCTGCAGCCAGCCCTATGTACAGAGCATAGAAGCGAGTACAAAGCTGGGCTGATCAGTTGAAGCTGGGAAAGAGCGCCTGGAAAGCCTCGATAGTGCTCTCCCTGATAGGCTTAGCGATCTCGATCTACCTCACTGCGTACCATTACGCTGGAGTCAAGCTTATCTGCTCCACCACGGGCCTCATAAACTGCGAGAACGTCCTCAACAGCCCATATGCATACATCTTTGGGATACCGATAGCGGTATACGGAGTCATCTTCTTCGGCATAGAGCTGCTCCTTCTTCGCCGCAATAACCTGGACTTTGTCTTCGTCTGGAACGGGATCGGAATAGGCTCGGTGCTCTATTTCATGTACCTCGAATGGAGGATAGGCAGCATCTGCATATGGTGCACCGGTACGCACATAGTCGTCCTCACTCTCTTGCTTCTTTCTGTCAGCCAGGTAATGAAGCAAGGAAAATGATCAGAACAGGGGTATGACCTTCGTCTTGGCGAAATCGAGAAGCTCCAGGCTGGGCATTGCCTGTGGGTGCCTTGACCTAACGAGGTCTATCGCGTCTTCGAGTGATGAGGACTTTTTCTTGTACACAAGGTAGAGAGCGACAATGACCACGCTCCTCGACATGCCTGCAAGGCAGCTTACATAGACAGGCGTCTCACCTTTTTTTATTTTAGAGTCTATTGCCTTAAGTATCTCAATGAGTTTTGCAGGGTCGTTCTCTCCGCTGTCGTTTATTGGGAGGCTCTCTGAGGAGTATTCTGTAGGTATGCTGCTGAGGTTTATCACTGATTTTATCTTATGGAGTTTGATGTCCTCTGGGCTTGTCTGGCCGCCTATGTATATCTCCTTGGTTATCCTGTCCATCGTGATTTACCTGATGTTCTTGTCGAATTTTTTTAACACTTCTGGTATCTTGCCGAGGAGATCGCTCGAGAGTATGTGGTTTCCCTTCTCCTTGTTAAGTAAGTCGCCAATTCTTGAGTGGAGATACGCGCCGGCCACGGCTGCGGTAAACGCATCGTTGCCTGTCGCCATGTATCCGCCGATTATGCCAGAGAGAACATCGCCTGTGCCCATGGTGGCAAGAGCCGAGGACTTAGATGAGACTATCTTGACCCTCTTGCCGTCTGTAACCACAGTATTGTGGCCCTTTAGGAGAATGCAGGCATTGAGCTTCTTTGCTAGGGACGCTGCTGCCTTTATCCTTGTCTTTTCCGAGTATCTTTCTGGTATTTTTCCTGAGAGTTCCTTGAATTCCCTGTCTTGTGGAGTAAGAACAACGTTCTTGTTGAGCCTCTTGAGGTATTTTACGGCATATATCGCATCTGCATCTATCACGATTTTTTTGTTTTTGCTTAGTGCGTAATCAATCAGCTTTTCCGCGGCTCTCAGGGTACTTTTCTCCCTTCCTATTCCCATTCCTATGACAAGGGAGTCGCACGACTCTATCTCTTTCTTTATTCCTTCAAGTCTGCCCTGTCCTATGTTCTCCTCGCCGAAGCTGCGCACGATCAGGCTAGGTGATAGCTTTCTCGCCACGTCCTGTATCCTTTGCGGCACGTAGAGGAAGGAGTATCCTGCTCCGGTTCTTAATGCTGCAAGTGTATTGTAAGCAGATGTGGATGCGAGTATTGGAGCTCCATGATACTCTGCACTGCCCCCTATTATCAGGACTCTCCCGTTATCTGACTTGTTGCTGAAAAGGCTCCTTGGCACCGCTGCGACCCTTAGATCGTCGGTGTTTGCAAGAAAATTCTTTATTCGGCCAGACTTCATTCACACACAGTTTGACATCCTCTCCCAACTGAAGGTTGGGAGATTCCCCTGCATTCATTCTGTATGGGTGGTTTGAGGTTTGTTTCTTTCACGAATTCACCACACTTCCTGACCCTCGAACCAAAGGATTCTCACCGAGCCATTCATGTTC
>DAHVVD010000040.1 GCA_027328265.1 Microcaldota archaeon | reverse complement strand
AGCGCCTCTTTAAATGCATCCTTGCCTCCAAAGATCTCAAAGACATCATCGTAATTCCTGCGCGAGACTTCGCCGCAGTAATCCAAAGCCTCAGAAACTATGTTGCCTCTTATCTTTTCCACATCGTAGCCTCGCTTCAACAGCCTAGCTTTTATCTTCTTTAGATGCTCGCGTACCACTATCACAGATGCGCTCTTTATCCGAATGTCGCACAGGAGATGGCCCTCGATTATCACTGTGCCTTTTCTTTTGGAGATTTCCTTCTCTATCTCTTCCCTTAGACCTTCCATCTTTGCAATTCTTGCGCCATCTTTTGCGTATCCAGAGAAGAGTTTCTTTGACTTGACTAGTTCGTTTGCCTCTATGATTGAGGAATCCTTTATGCTCTTGGAAAGGGATTTCGCGAGCGTCGTCTTGCCGGTTCCAGGAGTGCCTGTTATGACTATTACTTTAGGCGTGTTTTTGCCAGGCTTCATGCTTTCGCCGGGGCTGCGCTCTCTATCATGGCGTCGAGGCTGGCTGATATGATATCCCTGCTTCTCTCTATGCCCAGTATTGGACTGTCAGGAACACGCAGAGAGAGAACCCTTGTCTTAACTCCAGAGAAAATCCACGAACCGAGCTTATGCTCCTTGTAGGTGCCGGAGAGGTTTGCGATGTAATCCGAAGCATTGACCAGCTTGCCTATGAAAGCCTCTATTTCGTCGCTGTATTCCTCTATCACTATTTCCTCCCTCCTGTTTGTGTCCATGTATAGGGAAGAGGGAGATATGTAAGGGACGCGGGACGCGGAGGCCTTAGTTGCCATAACCCCGTCTATTTTCACGTATAGGAGGTCGGTGCCTGCGAGCTGCTCGTCGAAGCTTTTCTGCTCGTCGGCGAGGCCGGAAAGCATGGTGGTGAAGTATGAGTCTACATTCTTCTTCATCTCCTGCATCTGCATGTCTATTCCCTCCTTCCCGATGTACTTTCTTGGATTGAGGAGCAACTCCCTGAGGCTGACCTGGCCCTTAGAGGTATAGAGATCGTCTATGTCTGTTATTATCTGGTCTGTCTGGTCATCCCATGGAATGTTCGCGTCTTGTGCCATGTTGCCACGGTATCCTATCTTATGTGACATCCTCCCACCCGTAAACGGCGTGGGCTTCCTCTGCGTTCATGCAATCACTGCATCCTGCAAAGGATGTGTTTTATCGGTTCTCAGTTCTTCGAGAGTCGCCTCACTTTGAGGTCTTGCATTCTCTCCCTGAGCGTGACTTTGTGAGTGTCCCTCCCTAGCTCTTTTGAGTATGTTTGCATTGCCTTCCATATTTGTATACCTTGGGTTATTTTTGTCATCAGCCTTTTTCCATATATTCCTTAAGGTTTAAATGGGTTTGTTACCTTTATCCCAGGTATTTTCTCAAAGTCTCTCTCGTTTTCTGTTATTATTTCGGTTATGAAGTTTTCCTTCATAGTTTCTACAATAAGTAAGTCCAAGAATGGCACCTGGAATCTGTCTGAATTGTCCATTGCGCGATTTATTGTGTTTGTAGTGTAATTTATTCTATACCAGTGCTCTGATACAGTCAGAGACTTCATTATTTCCTTAGTCCTTTCTAAAGGTATTCCAAATTTTCTTGTAAGAACATTATAGGTTTCAACCAGAACCTGATTGGATATCGCCCCCAGAACATCTTCTGCGTATACGCTTTCTATAAGCTTTTCGCAGATTTTTCTCTTTGAAGGCTCGGAGGAATCAAAGGCATAGCAAATTATATTGGTATCGAAAAATACTTTATCTTTCATAAAGTTCAGCCCGATTAAATTTCCATTTCTTAGTTTTCAATCCCTTTTTCATTATTTCCAGGAACCTGTTGTCGATATCTGCATCTCTTTTCCTTGTCCACTCTTTCATTGCCTCGGTGATTGCTTTGCCTAAGTAACCTTTTCTTTTGCCATACTTCTTACTGGCCTCTTTCCTGAACTCACTCTCGACTTCTTCCTCTACATTTATTGTGATTGTTCTTGTGCTTGACATAAGATATATTTAGTCTGATAAAGAATTTAAATCTATTGTTTTTGTAAATGTTTATTAATATCTGTTACTTACCTATATGTTTAGATACCAAAGTATATAATTCTTTACTTAAAGTCCGGATAACCATAACCTACTACAAAAATTTCGCAAGGTTATTAGTATTTTTGATTGCATTGCAATAAGGTAAGGCGATGCACACCTATGTGAAGGGAGCCAGGACGGAACGGGAGCTTCTCTTCACATTCTACAGCATGGGCTATTCGGTGCTTAGGAGCGCAGGCTCTGGAGTTAACTCGCTGGGCCCTGACATAATAGCAATAAAGGACGGCACATGCTTCTCCTTCGAATGCAAGGCCTGGGAGAAGAGCAGGCTGAGCCTAGACCGCGGAGGCTTCGAGAAATTGAGGAAGTGGAAGGAGAACACCAAGTTCCCTACTTTCGTTGCGTGGCGCATGAACAACATGGGCTGGTATTTCATAGAGCTTGAGGAGCTTAAGGATGGAGGAAAAGATTTCAGCATAACAAGGAGGCGGGCCATAGAGATAGGCAGGAGGATGGAACACATAGGCATGGACAGAAAGCTGCCTAGCCAGAAGCAGGGAGAGACTGCGCCTGGGCCGCTTGACCTCGTTCTTCCATCTGTTCAATAGGCGTGCCTAAGCTCTTCCCGTATGAGTTGAGCCATCTCCTTCTCTCCTTGTAGTCAGGGACTGCGCTAGCCACAAGTTTCCAGAATCTCTTTGAGTGGTTTGGCTCTTTAAGGTGCGAAAGTTCGTGCGCTATGACGTAATCCATTATGGATTGGGGGGCGAAGAGGAGCCTGAAGTTGAGGCTTATCCTGCCGCTCCTCCTCGAGCAGCTGCCCCATCTTGTTGACTGATCACGAAGCGCCAAGCCTTTGCAGGCGAAGTCGTAATAGCTGGAATTGATGCTTCCCATCCTTGCCTCTAGGGTTGGGAGGTGAATCCGTGTGAGTATTTTCCTTACGAGGTTGTGGGTTGCTGCGGCCTTTGCCTCAGGAGGAAGGCCTGCAGGAAGCTTGAGAAGAAGCTCCTCGCCCCTTATCCTAGCCTTTGCCTTTGCATTTGTCCCGCTTTCCTCTATCCTGATCACTAGCCTGTTGCCCATTACGGAGAGCTCCTGGCAGTCTCTGAAGCCTATGTGCCTGGGCTTAGCTTCAAGCTCGGAGAAGTCGATCGCGGAGAGCCTCCTGAGAGCCCATTCCCTGAAGTCTGAATAGAGCCTCTCAGCCTCACGCTGGGAGATGAATCTGGGAAACCACATCCTTATCCTGCTGCCGCTTATCGAGACGCGCGCGGTCCTTCCCCTGCTCTCATTCTCCTCTATTGTGAACTCCCTGTCCCTTATCGTTACTCTCTCCACTTGATCCCAGGTTTTAGCAGGTCAGGA
>DAHVVD010000051.1 GCA_027328265.1 Microcaldota archaeon | reverse complement strand
CGTCCTGTCGAAGTGCATGGAGCAGCACGGTCTGCCGCAGATCGAGCATGTTGTCACTGCAAGCCTGCCGCATATATGACAAAGTCCTTGCCGTGTCATAGAATCACGATTAACCAAGATTCTCAAGGTCTATAATACTGCCGAGCAGCTCCTTGGCCTTCTCCGGCGAGAGAGGTCTGGAGCCCTTTGATTGCGCGTATTTGCATTGGTAGCGGATATAGCTCTCGTTAATTCTTGTGTTCGGCTCTAGCTCTTTGCATCTCTCGATGTAAGCTGTTATCACTTTTGTAGCCTCTTCCACGCCCATCTTCCTTATGTTGACGAGATAGGGAGCTAGAACAAGGTTTACGACCCTGTGCCTTACGTCAGGTATGGGAGTAGTGAGGAGCTTGGCTATCCATGCGTATCTCTTCTCTCCTTCGGGGCTTGGAATGGGTGTTTCTGACAATGGAGCCTTGATCTTCTTCGAGTACTCGATTACCTCTTTTGGAAGATCCTTGGGAGGTATCGGGAGGTTTCGCGAGATTTCTTCTCGAATTGCGCCCCTCAAGATTCCTATTGTGATGTTTTCAGGCATCGAGACCTTGCCTGAAGAGAGTTCCTGAAGCTGAAGCGCGTACTCCATTCTCTTCGGCGCATACTTCAGGTATTTCTCGAATGGAATAGAGTACCCTCCATCCCTTGCCTCAAGGCTTGTCCCCAGTTCCTTTGCCATCATCAGTATCTCTTCGCTGTTGCCGCGGAGGGCCTCGGATGCCCTTCTCGCCTCTGCCTGGACGTACCTGGAAACCGCACCTCTGCTCTTCAGCGCGCTTACAAGCATCCTCGCATAGATGTAGCTCATCACGTAGGCATATTTCAGGTAGGCGAGGTTTGTCTGGTGGAAGCCTATCTTCCTCTCTGAGAGGGCCTCCTCGAGCCTCAGCCTGCCCTGCTCCAGGAACTTCTGCTCGAAGCCTGGGTTGGCCTCGCTTACCAGCGCCTTAGCCTCCCTGAGGAAAGGGTATTTGTAGGCGAGCTCGAGCCTCGGGTCGTCAATTGGTTTGCGCACTGACATGAGATTCATTAGAATATCTCACGCAAGCTATAAGTGCTTTCACACAGAGCTGAAAGCGTCCTATACAGAAGTTATAATAATACATGTCAACCATTATTTTTAGGACATTAAAGGCAGAAGTTGCATTTGACGTGCTTAGATGAAGAATCATGATAAATTTCTTTTATCCCGTCGGGAACATATCGTTAGATGTGGCTTTTTCTGCAGTGGTTTATAGAAGCTTGCTAGTCTAGTAGCAGACTTTCGGCAGCAGGCTGAAGGAGAACCTCATGCCCTAAACAGAGAATAAATGGTGTGAAAAATGGCAAAAACTTATCTAGATATAGTAAAGTACATGGTAGAGGCGAAGTTTACCATCAACGGGATGGTCGACAAGCCTGATATAATAGGTGCTGTCTTCGGACAGACCGAAGGTCTGCTAGGCGACGATCTTGACCTCAGGGAGCTACAGAAGGGTGGCAAGATAGGAAGAATAGAGATAGAGCTCTCGCAGAACCAGGGAAGGAGCTTGGGAAGGCTCCTGCTGCCAGCCTCGCTTGACAGGATAGAGACCTGCATACTTGCGGCTGCTGTCGAGTCAGTTGACAGGGTAGGGCCTTACGAGGCCGAATTCAAGGTCGGAAAGGTAGAGGACACGAGGTCTGAGAAGAGGCGCAAGATACTCGACAGGGCGAAGGAGCTCGTCAAGCTGCTCCTCAGCACAGAGCTTCCTGATAGCAAAGAACTATCGGAGATGGTTCAGTCTGAGGTCAGGGTGAGCGAGATCGCTACATACGGACCAGAGAGCCTTCCTGCAGGGCCCGACGTGGGCAAAGTGCCAGACCTTCTTATCGTAGAGGGAAGGGCAGACGTGCTCAACCTCCTCAGGAACGACATCACCAATGCCATAGCAGTAGGCGGAGCTGCTGCCGTCCCGAAGACCATAATAGACCTCTGCAGGGAGAAGGAGACCACTGTCTTCCTCGACGGAGACAGGGGAGGAGATATGATACTAAGGAACATAATGAGCGTTGCCGACATAGACTATGTCGCCAGGGCACCTGACGGCAAGGAAGTTGAAGACCTTACAAGGAAGGAGATAATCAAGGCCACGAGGACAAGGGTACCGCTAGATCAGTACGTCAGCGGATCGAGAGGCAGGTTCTACCATGGCCAGCAGAACAGCAACAGGTACCAGCAGCAAGGCCAACAGCAGCAACAGCAATACGGAAAGCCACAGCCGCTTACGCCAGGGGAGCAGAAGAATGCTCCGCCTCCAGTCGAGCCTGCTGCAAAGCTTGACGTTAGGAAGATAGGCTCTGAAGAGGAGGACGCGCCCGTGATAGACAAGATAGAGCCTGAGGTATATTCGGGCTCGCAGAACAGCCAGCCAAAGCCGGCTCTTGAGAGCATGGTCCTGGGCCAGCTTTCCACAGGGCTTGACGAGCTTTCAGGCACCTTGAGGAGCAGGCTCTACGACAACTCTGGCACAATGGTCAAGGAGGTGCCCATAAGGGAGCTGCTCCAGACCGTGCAGGCCGGCTTTGGAATCTATGCCATAGTTCTCGACGGTGTGATAACGCAGAGGCTTGTCGAGTTGGCTCTCCAGAAGGGAATAAGGGCTGTGTACGGAGTCAAGGCAAACCCGATGCAGAGGAAGCATCCAGACATAATTCTCTACACTAAGGAACAGGGCACGCTGGAGTAATCTCTCACATGTTGACTTGGTGCAGCTCGGTGGAGCAGTTGGGGCATAGGTACTTGCTCGACCCTTCGCTTTTGGGATTCTTCATGCCGCATTGGTAGCAGTAGTATCCACTTCGTCACTCACAATAGAAGGAAGTACAGCTTCCGTTGACGATCGCTCCACATCCTATGCATTTCAGAGTCTGCATTCAAACAC
>DAHVVD010000036.1 GCA_027328265.1 Microcaldota archaeon | reverse complement strand
CTCATGCTCCTCGAGACGGTTATAAGGGCCAAGGTCGAGTTCGTAAAGCAGAAGATAACTATAGTCTACAACCCACTCGGCGCCAAGAACAACAAGCCCAAGACCTCGGCAGAGGAGCTCATAAGCTTCCTAGCGAAGGAGGGCGTGAAGGTAAACCTCCAGTTCATGCAGCAGCGCGACTTCGACTACTTCAAGGAGATGTACACCTACCAGTTCAACCCGCCCTCGATAAGGGAGAGGCCTCCTTACGGCTACACCATGGAGGAATGGAAGAAGATGCGTGAGAAGTACTACAGGGACACCGAGGAGGGTAAGCAGAAGACGCGAGAGAAGTTCAAGGACTGGCAGGACAGCTATGCGATGCAGCACCCAGACATGCTCGCCGACAAGGTACCTACCGACGCAAAGAAGCTCAGCATGAAGGAGAAGCTTTTCGGCAAGAAGAAAAAGGACGAGAAGGGCTTCTGGTTCCACGGCGTTTAGCTGATTCCTGTGCTTGCATGAAGATAGCTATCTGCTCAAGCATGGTCTTCTCCGAAAAGATACTCGAGACAAAGAAGGAACTGGAGACCATGGGGCACGAGGTCTTGATACCTAATTTTGTGAATGCCTACCTCGGCAAGGACGAGAAAGAGAAGGAAAGACTGACACAGTACCACAAGAGCGAGAAGGACGCGATAAGGGCGTACTGGGAAGAGATACAGAAGAGCGACGCCATACTCGTATTGAACTACACTAGGAGGGGCATCGAAAACTACATAGGCGGCAACGTGCTCATGGAGATAGGCTTCGCCCACGTCCTGGACAAGAGGATCTTCCTCATGAACCCCATCCCCGAGATAGAGTACTACAAGTCCGAGATAGAAGCCGTAAAGCCAGTCGTAATAAATTCAGACTTAAAGAAAATATAATTCACGGCTTGAAGCCAATATTTATAGGTTATCGTGCAGAATATCTTCCACAGCGCCGCAGTAACTCAGCCTGGGAGAGTGTCCGCCTGAAGAGCGGAATGTCGCAGATTCAAATCCTGCCTGCGGCAAATTCTAACAACTAAAACGAAAGCTATTTATACTATATCGGATATTAGATATTAGATATTGGATAATCGATACAGTGATAATATGGATTGGAGCAGCAGCAACCCTGGATTCAGGTACTCAGACCACGCCTGGAGGACGATGTTCGGAAGGAGGGGATGGCTAAGGCCGACTCTCCTCAGGATACTGGAAGAGGAGCCCATGAACGGTATAGAGATAATAAACAAGATACAGGAGATGAGCAATGGATGGTGGAAACCGTCTCCTGGCTCAATCTACCCCCTTCTCGAGGACCTTACCAAGGAGAAGATAATTAAAAAGAAGAGCGACGGGAGATACCAACTCACCGAGACCGCGAAGGAAACAAGCGAGGATCTGGATGAGGTCTTCAGGAGCATAGAGGGCAGCGTCTCCTACATGGAGGAGCTTTCAAGCAGCAAAAAGACCAAGTTCGGTGCATACAAGGGAAGGATAAAGGAGATATCCTCAAGACTTTCCAGACTTGCCTCCTGAATGGTGCAAAAATTATGGATACCGTAGTTGTCAAGAATCTGAAAAAGAACTACGGCAGCCTCACAGCTGTAAACGGGATATCCTTCTCAGTGAGTAAGGGCGAGATATTCGGCCTTCTCGGCCCTAACGGCGCGGGCAAGACAACAACAATAAAGATGCTTACAACGCTCCTGCCTCCTACTTCAGGGGAAGCCTCGGTTGCAGGATTCAATATAAAGAAAAATCAGAACGATGTAAGAAAGAACATAGGTATAGTATTCCAGGATCCTTCCCTCGACGATGAGTTAACAGGAATGGAGAATCTCGAGTTCCACGCGATACTCTACAAGATAGGCAAGGAGAAGAGGATTAAGAAGATAGCCGAGGTACTGGAACTCGTCGAGCTTGAAGACAAGGCCAATGTGCTTGTGAAAAATTATTCCGGAGGAATGAAGAGGAGGCTGGAGATCGGCAGAGGCCTTATAAACGAGCCAGAGATCCTTTTCCTTGACGAGCCAACCATCGGGCTCGATCCTCAGACAAGAAGGCATATCTGGGATTATATCAAGAAACTTAATGAGACGCACAAGACAACGCTGATACTTACTACTCATTACATTGAAGAAGCTGACTATCTCTGCAACAGGGTTGCATTCGTAGACCATGGAAAGATAGTTGCTCTGGATATCCCAAAGGCGCTCAAGGACAAGCTTGGAGGCGATGTTATTTCTGTCCAGACAAGCGGGGAAAAACAAGACGAATTTGTTAAAATGCTAAAGGGTTCCAAATGGGTAAAGACTGTCTCAAAGCATGACGATTTTGTTGACCTGACTGTTGAGGAGGGAGAGAAGAAGATACCTGAGATTGTTGTCTTGGCCCAGAAGAACAAGATTGGGATAGCATCAATAAACCTGCACAAGCCAAGCCTTGAGGACGTCTTCATACACTATACCGGCAAGACGATTAGGGAAGAGGCGGGGAGCGCGATGGACAACATGAGAGCCATGAGGAACAGGTTCACGAGGAGATAGACTGGATACTAATGCGATATACGTTCTGTGGCTCAGGGACATAAAGCGATTCATCAGAGCTAGGTCAAGGATAATAGGCATGTTAATGATGCCTATCTTCTTCCTGCTCGGGCTCGGTCTGGGTCTTGGGAGCCTAATACATCTGAGCACCGGAAGCAGCTATTTCGATTTCATAGTCCCTGGCATAATAGGGATGTCCCTCCTCTTCACCTCAATATTTACCGGGTCAGCGGTGCTGTGGGACAGGCAGTTCGGCTTCCTGAAGGAGATACTTGTCACCCCCAACTCCAGGGCTTCTATTGTGATAGGCAGGATCTTCGGCGGAGGGACCACAGCAGTGATGCAGAGCATACTTGTCGTTGCAATCTCGCTTGTACTGGGATTCCAGATACACCTAGCTGCAACCACTATCCTCGCCCTGGTCTTCATGGTCCTGATAGCAGCAACATTCATAGGCCTCGGCCTGACTCTTGGTTCGTTAATAAATGACTTTCAGGGTTTCCAGTTGGTGACAAGCTTCTTCACCATGCCATTGTTCTTTCTTTCCGACAGCATCTTTCCCGCAACGATACTCCCAAAGGCGGTGCAGTACATAATCTACCTCAATCCGTTGACATACGGGGTTGATGGGCTGAGAAATGCCTTGATAGGCACTGGAACATTCTCCATATGGATAGACCTGCTTGCCATGGCCATCTCTACCATAATCATGGTCTCTATTGCAGTCTACGCTTTCAGCAAGACCGATGTCGGGTGACTGAATAAAACGGGCAGGAAAGCCGCTTCTGTCTCTAAGCGATACCTTTATTTAAGTAGCGAGAAATTTGATAGAAACGCAGGAAGCCCGCAAACTCCTACTCTTTAGATAGGAGTAAGGGCTTCTATAAAACTATCTATATAAATTAGGAGGCGCATATGCAAGTATGGAATACAAGCATAATCTCAATAGCGTTTTCCTTGTTACC
>DAHVVD010000038.1 GCA_027328265.1 Microcaldota archaeon | reverse complement strand
GGAAGCAGGAAGAGAGAGATCGAAAAAATGGACGAGGAGATGGGTTCTGCGAACCTCGAGCAGTCAAAACTTAAAGCTGCAAAGGAAAGCCTTGAGAGGAAAGCCTCGTATCTACTGGAGATGGGTAAGGACGAGAAGGAGATGGTGAAAAAGCATTCGGAGAGCGAGGACATCATGGTAGATGACCAGAAGCTGGAGGAGATGCAGAAGGAATTCACAGCAATATCTGCGGAAGCAAGCGGGAACGCGGCTTCGTTGGAGGCGAACGAGAAGGCTATCGCAGAGAAGAGGGCGCAGATAGAGGAGCGGAAGAAGGACCTTGACAAGATAGAGGCGCTTTATGAGCGGGCAAAGAGAAAGAAGATCGTCGTGGACAACCTGATAAAGTTTAACAACTCCCTGCAGGACACCCAGGCTCAGTTGAGGATAAGGCTGGTGAGCTCAATAAACAGCATAATGTCAGAGATCTGGCCTGAGCTATACCCATATGGAGACTACAGTGGCCTGGAGCTATCTGCTACAGAAGACGATTATGTGCTCAAGGTTAAGACAGCCAATGGATGGGTTGATGTTGATGGAATAGCAAGCGGAGGGGAGAGAAGCGTCGCATGCCTCGCAATGAGAGTCGCATTTGCGCTCGTGCTTGTGCCGAATCTAAGGTGGCTCATACTCGACGAACCCACGCACAACATCGACCAGCTTGGAATAGAGAGATTCGTGAGCGTCTTCAACGAGCGCCTCCCGACAATAGTCGATCAGATATTTATCATAACGCATGACGAGCAGCTGAAGCAGGTATCTAATGGTAAGATTTACATGTTCAGCAGAGATAAGGCTGCAGGCGGTGGAACTGTAGCTGAAGAGATCTGAAGGTCAGATTATACCTAGTCCTAATCCAATATCTTCCTTCTTCTCAGGGGCTATGACTGAAGAGCCAGACACGCCGGTGAAAATTCCTATGACTTCTACCTTGCCGGTGTATCCCATATCTAGTCTTGCGCCCCATGTGACGCTTGCATCAGCGGCCACTGTCTCAGTGAGCATTGAACCTATCTTGTTGGCATCGCCCAGGGTCAGGTCAGGCCCTCCAGTTATGTGCAGTAATGCCCCTTTAGCATTCCTGTAGTCAACGTCAAGGAGTTTGTTGTTAAGTGTGCTTCTTACGACCTCGTTTATCCTGTCTGGACCTTGGCCGTATCCGACGCTTATCATCGAGACCCCTCCTGTCTTCATTATGTTCCTTATGTCAGCGAAATCGAGATTGATCATGCTGGGTTGCGTTATTGTCTCAGTTATACCGCGAACAGCTTTTGCTGTTATCTCGTCTGCGAGCTGGAATGTCTGCTCTATAGGTAGATTTGGATAAAGGCTAACCAATTTCTGGTTGTCTATGATGATCAGCGTGTCTACGTTCTCTCTCAGTTTAGCTATGCCCTTCCTGGCTGTCTCTAGCCTTACCCTCTCAAGCGCGAACGGGATAGTGACTATGCCAACTACGGTGGCACCTGCCTCCTTTGCAATAGCCGCAACAACTGGAGCTGCACCTGTACCAGTGCCTCCTCCCATTCCAGCTGTCAGGAAGATCAGGTTGAGTCCATTGAGCAGCTGATCCACGTTTCCTCTCGATAGCTCTGCCGCCTTTGCTCCGATGTCTGGGAAGCCTCCTGCGCCTAGACCCCTTGTCAAATCGCGGCCCAGCATTAGCTTGCTTATGTTTGGCGCGAGCATAGATAGCTGCTTGCCATCGGTGTTGAATGCAAATAGCGCAGCTCCCTTCACGTCCATCGAGCTTATCCTCTGCACCGTGTTGTTGCCACCGCCTCCTACTCCTATGACCCCTATCTTGGGCTTGAAGAGCTCGTCGTCATTCCATGTATTGCTGCTGGCCGTGCTCGGCTTCATGTATGAGCCGCCAAAAAATGGATTTTCGTTGCCGTACAAATTTACACCCACGTCATTTCCTATGAACAGATAAAGATAAAAGGCTACCTAAAAATTAGGAGCAATATCCTTTATCTCCAATCCTTTTGATTTTGTAATCTCGTTTAGAAAGACTGTTGCATAGGCGCCTGTTGGTATGGAGAATCCTAGACAAATCACGTTTTCATTTATAGATTTCGTGAAGTCTTTGAATGGAGAAAACAACTGCCTGTAGGCGCCCTTCATGCTCAGCTCTGGCATGCTCTTTATCTTGAACGAATCCTTTGAAATCCCTAATTTTTCCATTATATCTTTTCCGTAGCCATCTATATCCTCGTCCTTTGTCTCATAGCCAACCATTGTTCCAATTGGAAATGTGCCTTTTTCTTTGGTGACACTCGACAAGTCCGGGAAGCCGTAGAAATTGCCCTTGCAGTAGATATTTGTATCAAAATCTTTTCCCTCTGTTCTTTTTTCAAGTACCTCGTTGAATATAAGTGCCTCGACAGCATGTATGAACATTATCGCTATGCCCCTAGGTATCTTCCTTATCGAGTTAGCGAAGTTGTCGTATCTTGCTAGGTAGTCTATCATCGTTCTCTCGTATCTGAGGTGCCTGGGAAAGTATTCGAGGGCCTTCTTGAAATCCAGCTCTTCGGAAAGCTGCTTCCTCGCCTCCCTCGCCTCTTCGTCCTCCTCATTAGCGGTATCTGTTAGGAAGGCCATTGCTGCGCCTTCGGGGTTGTCTTGCAGAAGCTGCATGCCTATCTTGGCGTTGTTCAACCTGTAGCCGAACCTCTGCCTGTCGAAATAGTTCGGAAAGATCCCGTTGAGTTCCTCAATTATGGCATCTATTCTATCAGGGTGCTCTGCATTCTTCAGGTTCACAACGAAGGCATTGCCTAGGTTGCTTCCCAACTCTAGTTCGTTGCTCCTCCACGCACCGTTTATGCTTATGTCCTTTATCCTTACAGCACCGAGGTTCGCAGGCTCTATGCCGAAGATGCATGCGAGTTGAGCGGAGATGGAACGCTTGTCCTTCGTGCCAGCATAGCTTACCGACTTCCTGCCCCTTCCTGCCCTCTTTGCAATCTCGAGAACCGCACGCATGGTCTCCCAGTTCTTCTTCTCAAGGACGAAGGTGGTGAACTTTCCATCAGGAACCTCGTTCTCTCCAAGTTCTCCTACTGTGTATTTCCTGCCTGGCTCGAGCACAATCCCCTTCGAGGTTATCTCTTTTACTATGAAGTCCTCTGGCTCTGACTTTATCTCTCCTCCTGTGCCTATTTCCCTCGACAAAGTCAGCATGTTATACTTATAAGCTTTCCCTTTTAATTATCTATAGGTAATGCCTTGAAAGGCGATTCGCTAGTAGAAAGGCTTGTCTACAGGCTAATAAAGAAGCATATCGCTGGCACGACGATGAACTCGGTCATAGATAAGGTGCAGGAGTTCAACAAGGAGAAGATACCTGCCTCGATACTCTTCCTCAGTGGAACTGCGGACAGCAAGTCGAAGGCGAGGTACGCGACTACAACCTACCTTGAACTGATTAGGAGGATCTCAAGACTTGGTCTTAAGGCGAGCGTCCACATACCCATGGAGCAGATAGGCAGCGCGATAGACCACGAGCTTTCCTACAACAACATGCTGGAGATAATTAACGCGGGCAACAAATACGGCGTCTTTGTCTGGGCCGAGATGAACGGCAATCCGCTTGAGGCAGGGATAACCGAGAGATTGAGGCATTCTAAGGGCTTCGGGGTCGCTGCGCCGCATGATAAGATATCCGAGATCGTAAGAAAGATAAAGCCCAAGGCCGCGAAGATTATCTTCGACGGTAAGAGTGAGAATACAAATCCCGCAAAGCTTCTCAGCGAGGCTGAGCTTGTGGCGAGGAGCACAAATACCGCAGTCCTCTCTTTCCTTCCTGACAAGGTTCTGGGAAGCGTGATGAACAGCAAATACAAGAAGTCTGTCATCATTGAATTCGGGATGGGCACGAGCAGGAGCAAGATAAAGAAGGTGATAAGCAAGGGAGGCAGGGCCAGCGTGAGCGTGCCTTTCGGCAAGGACTGGACATCGTACGCGATGGAGATAGTGCCTGAGGGCAAGACCCACTTCATAGTCAGCAGGCTGATTAACGAGGAAAGGATGGGTGCAGTCTGATGGTGAAGAAAGGGGCTGTTCTTGTAACCGGCGGCTCTGGAAAGCTAGGAAGGGCGCTGATAAACAGGCTCATAAAGGAAGGTAGAATAGTAAAAGTGCTCTTGCACGAGCAGAATAATGAGATCCAGAGCCTGCCAGGTGTCATTGCATACATAGGCGAACTGGGCGACTCCAGCTTGCTCAAGAGGGCGTGCCGGGAGGTCGAGACTGTATTCCATCTTGCAGCTGTGGTAGGCGTAGGCAAAAAAGGCCCTACAGATCTGATGAAAGTAAATGTGCGCGGAACCAGGAACTTGGTTGATGCGGCAAGAGCAGCTAAAGTGGAGAGGATAATCTTCGCTAGCGCGCTGAGCGTGTACGGAATGGTAAGAAAGGAGAAGCTCACAGAGGAATCGGTAGTCAAGCCTTCCGATTCATACGGATACAGCAAGGCCCTAGCCGAGAGGGAAGTGATAAACTCTGGGCTCAATTACACAATCTTCAGAATGGCAACGATATATGGGGTAGGTTTCGAGGACTTCTTCATCAAGATGGCCAGGCTTGTGAAGGAGGGAAGGGGATTCCTTGTGGGAGAGGGCAAGAACAACATACCTCTCGTGCATATAAGCGATGTGCTCAACGCATTCATGCTAGCCCTCAACAGGAAAAAGAGCATAGACAACATATACATAATAACAGACGGCAGAAACTATACGCAGAGAGATCTATTGGAGATGCTGGCAAGGCTTGTCGGGGTGCGTAAGCCAGAGCGGATAGTGAATCCGTTTTTCGCCAGGGTCATAGCCAAGAAGGAGGGTCTCAACAGGGACGATATAAACTTTCTGATGACTGATAAGGTAGTCGACATCTCAAAGGCTAAGAAACAACTGGGCTTCAAACCCAAGAAGAACATAGTAAGTAACAGCGGTGGCTTGCTGAAGGAGTTCACAGATTACGGAGTGGAGGAGGAGTTCGAGGTTTAATCTTTATCAGGCGGTAAAATGAAAATAGGAAAAGTTGAAAAATATATAAACGAGGAACTTGGAAGAAAGGGTGCGCTGCTCTTCACGGTGGTAGATCCTGTGGACTACAAGACCCCGGAGGACGCGGTCAGGACAGGATGCGATGCAGCAGAAGGTGGAGCAGACATAATCCTTATCGGCGGAAGCATAGGCGCGCAGGGCGAGCTGCTTGACCATGTGACCAAATTGATAAAGGAGGGCGTCGATACTCCAGTAGTGCTCTTCCCTGGTAACATGGGAACGATAACCAAGTATGCAGATGCGATGTACTTTATGTCACTGCTCAATGCAAGAAACCCTTACTGGATAACGCAGGTACAGATGCTTGCATCACTACACATAAAGAGCCTAGGCATTGAACCGTTGCCTGTAGGTTACATAGTTGTCCATCCAGGCGGAACTGTAGGATGGGTAGGAGACGCAAACATGGTGCCAAGGGAGAAGCCGAACATTGCGGCTTCGCTAGCGCTTGCAGGACAATACCTGGGAAACAGGTTCATAGTCACTGATGTGGGCTCAAACCCGCAGCTCCAAGGGAACTCAGGCGTGCCGCTGGATCTGATAGCCACTGTGAAGAAAGTCATAAACGTGCCATATATCGTCGCGGGTGGCATAAACAACGTAGAGGCAGCGAGGAAGGCAGTTAGGGCAGGAGGAGATATAATACAAGTAGGCACAGCGATAGAGAAGTCATCGAGGCCGAAGGCGCAGGCAAGCCTCTTCTCCAAGGCGATACACGAAGAGGGCAGGAAGGGGTAGGGGACTTTATTCGAAATCGTTAAATAGCTATTCTTCCAATAATAATTGTAGCCTTTTGGCTATTGCCTGCCTGAGGCTGGATTTGCACTCGCAAAGCCGCTAAGCACTGTTTGGAGAACAGCTGGGTTTTCTAATTCCCTACTCCTGCATTAGGCAGCCAATAAGCTATCTATATACTTTAGTATATAAAAGGTTTTTGAATATAAGATTTTATATTTATGTATCAGATTTTCCCATTTCTGCAAATGTTTAAGATTTTGCTAAGGAGAGTATAACCATGCGCGAAATCACTTCGATAGAGGTAAAGAGGGTAATAGACGAGCTGAAGGAGAAGTTGGTAGGTTCCAGGCTGAGGAAGTTCTATGACCTTGGCTGCGGCTCCTTCAGACTAATGTTCTATAACAAGGCGGGAAACATACAGGTATTCTGCAGGCTGCTCCTTGCCTTTAATGAAACCAGCTTTACAGAGGAAGCTGAGGAGGCCACGCCTTTCGCCATGGGAGTCAGGAAAAGGCTCGAGAACACAACGCTCACCGAGATAAGGCAGCACAACTCAGACAGGGTGATTGTGCTCGAGTTTGGAAAGGAGGGTTACAGGCTGATAATAGAGATGCTCGGCAAGGGAAACGTCATACTCGCAGACATGAGCGATAGGATAGAGCTCTGCTACAGGATCGCCAGGTACAGGGAGAGAAGCATAAGCCCAGGAGGAGTTTACGCCTTCCCGAAAGCTGGGGCTATTCCTTTCGAAGAGATAAGCAAAGCCTCAATTGAGAGTGCACTAGACAGGGATGCGGAGGGAAAGAAGCTCATAAGACATCTCTCAGATTCCATCAACATAGGCCCGATATACCTCGAGGAGATAATAAAGAGGAGTGGTATGGACCCCAGAGCCAGCCTTGAAGGAGAAAAGGAGGAAAAACTGGTAAGCGAACTGCTTAATTTCTTCAAGAAGGTAGGGACTGAGAAACCCAGGATTTACATTGAGAATGGGGAAGAGAAGGACTACTCAATTGTGGCACTAGAAAGGTACAGGGGCTTTGAGTATGTCGAATACAACACGATGAACGAGTTGCTGGATAACTTGTATCTTAGGGAGAGATCAGAAGATGTAGACGAGGAAAGGCTGGAGCAGAAAGAGAGGATGCTTGCGAACATAAGCGCGCAGAAGGAGCTTGCAAAGGCCACTGAACTTGAGTCTAAGAGTTGCACTAGAGCCGCGAACAAGATATTCGAGAACATGCAGGAGATAAACGCCCTCATACAGTACATGAAATCAAACAAGAGAACAAGCGTTGAAGAGGCACAGGGAGCCTTCCCGGGAATAAAGATAAAAGGATTGGATCTTAAGGATAAGAGAGTGACAATAGAGCTTAAGGGAGAATGAATGACAGAGGTAACAATACTCGGCTCTTCTGGTTCATCGCCGGCGAAGGGCAGGCACATGCCATGCGTCGCGCTTAGGCGCGAGGGCGAGCTCTTCCTTTTCGACTGCGGGGAAGCCACTCAGATGCAGATGCTAGAGTACGGAATCAACTCATACAAGGTCAGGGCCATCTTTGTCAGCCACGCGCACAGCGACCACATAATAGGTATAGCTGGGCTCATAAGGACCCTCGCCATGAACAACAGGAAGGAAAGCCTCAGGATATTCGTTCCTAAGGGAGAGGAGGGAATAATAAAAAACCTGCTCTCTTTCGACAGGGCCATGATAGGCTACGCCATAGAGATAGTAGGAGTGGGTTCCGGAATTATCTATAAGGGTAAAGGTTTCTCAGTAAGTGCATTCAGGCTGAAGCATACCATAGACTCGTGCGGCTATGTCTTCAAGGAAGACGACAGGATCAA
Organism: Microcaldota archaeon; assembly: GCA_027328265.1. Classification (GTDB taxonomy): domain Archaea; phylum Micrarchaeota; class Micrarchaeia; order Micrarchaeales; family CABMGC01; genus JAJZIZ01. The sequence goes on along the minus strand of DAHVVD010000038.1, from coordinate 2,643 downwards.
GTTCATAAAAGGAAAATGCAGGAGCCTGGGAATAAAAGGCGAGGCTTTCAAGGAGCTTGAAAAGAAGGGAAAGATAAAAATAGGAAAGAAGACAGTCTCTCTTTCACGTGTGTCATTCCTGCAGAAAGGCAAGAAGGTTGTATATGCTGTAGACACCAGGCCGATGGCATCAACAATTAAAGCTGCAATGGGCGCAGACCTGCTGATGCACGAGTCGTCCTACACAGAGCAGCAAAGGGACCTCGCAATAGAGAGGAGGCATTCTACGGCATTGGAAGCTGCAAAAATTGCCAGAAAGGCAGGAGTAAAGAGGCTGGTTTTGATCCACATAAGCACAAGGTATAAGACAGCAGATCCTCTAATAAAAGAGGCCTGCAAAGAATTCAAGAATGTTGAAGTGGCAAAGGATGGAGACAGGATAATTGTCTGATTTGCGGGGGCATCGTCTAGTGGTAGGACGGCAGATTGACATTCTGTAAGCAGGAGTCCGATTCTCCTTGCCCCCATCCTTCGGAAGACTTTAAAAGGCTTCCAGCCATAGTATAGTAGAAACCGAAGATTCTATGGACACACTTCAGGAATGGATAGCAGGGGAGATAACGCTCTCGGACAGCCCTGGCAGCACCATGAAGAAATGGCGCGAGCTATTCGGAATCTCGCAGGTAGAGCTTGCCAAGTATCTCAAAATCTCCACCTCGACCATAAGCGACTATGAGGGTAACAGAAGGGCGAGCCCTGGCGTAGGCATAATAAAAAGGTTCATAGCTGCACTCATCACAATAGATGCACAGAAGGGCGGCGAGGTGGCGAGGAACCTTGAGAAGTTCAGCAGGCCGAAGGAGGATGCATCCTTCTTCTATCTCCATGATTTCTCAGCTCCAATAAGCGGGGTTGATTTCGCAAGGCTCATAGAGGCGAAGATAGTTGCGAATCCGAATTATCTTGACACCATAAAGCTCTTCGGCTACACTCTGCTTGACAGCCTTCGTGTCATACTTGAGATTTCACCTTCAGACTATCCGCGTCTTTTCGGCAGGACAAGCGAGCGCGCATTCATCTTCGATCAGGTCAGCACTGGAAGGTCGCCGATGGTTGTGGTAAGAGTCGCGCCAATTAAGCCAAAGATAGTAGTTATACAGAACCTTGAAACAGTTGACAAGCTCGCGATAAAGATAGCCCAGATAGAGCATATCCCCCTGCTCACAACGAAGCTCACCGCAGACGAGTTGAAGCTGAGGCTCAACAACATCTGATGCCAGTTATTTCTTCTCCGGTATCAGGAGTAGGTTTATTCCTTTCGAGGTTATCTCGTAAGGCACTGTGGAGAAACTGTGCTTGGTGCCTCTCATCTTTATTATCTCTATGGTCGGTACCCTGTTCTCCTCAGGCCCGCCGCTTAGGTACATTATCACTATGCCGTCGTAGATAAAGAACTCGGGCTCGAAGATAAGCCTCTGCTTCTCTGGCGTGTCTATCTCCATTGTCAGCAGGGCAGTGACCCCCTGCTTCCTGAGCATCGCGACGAGCGCGTTAGAGACGTTCCTGTATTCGAAAGGATCCTTCACGAAGAGCTTGAGAACAGAGACAGAGTCTATGGCCACCCTGCTTGCCGCGTGGTCTCTTATGAGGGATTCGATGTCAGCTATGGTGGTTGTGAATGTGAAAATGTTGCCCTGCTTGTCCTTCTGTATAAGCGAGGAAGCCTGGTCAGAGCCGTGTATTATAAGCTTCTTCTCATCCATAAGCCTGTCAAGCTCGCTGAAATCTGTGAACGCCTGCTTGGCGTTGTCTATTATCATCTTTGTGTCCTCCTCAAGAGAGAAGAGTATTGAGACATTGCCATTCAGCGCATTCCTGTAGAGGTACTCAAGGCAGAGGAGAGTCTTTCCTGTTCCGGGGCCTCCTGCAAGCACAACCTGGTTAGCGTTGGGTATACCGCCGTTAAGCATCCTGTCCAGGCCGGATATCCCAGACTCAACCTTTGCCCTTGCCATCCAGTCACTGCCCTAAGGTAAACTTAAATGCTTTTATATGTTCCTGGAGAAATCCGAGGCGTGCCAATCCTAGCTATTTTCGCCTTCTTGCTCCCTTCCTCTTCCTTTTCCTGCCTTTCTGTTTTGCTTTTTTTGATCTCCTCCTCTTTTTCTTCTCCTTCTCACCTATCTGGCCGTAGAGCTTGGCTATCTCAGCCTCGCGCGCCTTTGGATCTTCCTTAGACTTTGATTTCCTGAAGAAGGAGAGCACCGCGAGTATTATGCCTGCTAGGAAGAGCAAGGAAGAGGCTATGCTGGTTGCGCTGAGCGATGAGTAGAAGGAGGAGTTGGGGTTGAGGAGCCCGACATTGGGAAGAACGTACTCGTATGTCGTGTTGGCGTAGGTGTTTGTGGGGTTGCTGTAAACTATGTAGTACTTGCCTGCGGGCATGGAGTTGTAGCTGCTGGAAGAGTATGAGGGTGTGTTAAGGCCGAGGCTGGAGTAGGATGAGTTGTAAGGGTAGACGCCTCTCGTGCTGTTGTGTGTAGCGTAAAGCAGACCTTTGCCCTGGAGCTGCGTTACCGAGTTATAAGGCAAGCTGCTCGAGTTGAGATACGGCTCAATGTACGCAAACGCAGAGTTGTTGAGAATGTAGAAGTTTATAGGCAC
>DAHVVD010000022.1 GCA_027328265.1 Microcaldota archaeon | reverse complement strand
CCGTAGCTCACAAAACCCACAACCTTGTTGTTCCACTCTTTGTAGAGCATGTCGATGGCGTTCTTTAGCACTGCGGTGTAACCGTGGTTATATTCCGGCGCCACTATGATGAAGGCGTCGGCTTCGCCTATCTTTTCTTGCCATTTCTTTGATGTTGGGTCAGTGATCTGATAACCAGGCGTTGATGGGGGCATCGGTGAGTCGAAGAACGACATTGGATAATCCTTAAGATCCAGCAATTCTGCATCTATGTCTTCATTCTTCTTCAGCTCGCCGTATATCCAGTGCCCAGGCTTGTCAGCGAACCTCCCCTGCCTCGTGCTCCCGATTATAACTTTGACTTTTAACCTTTCCATCATGACCACAGATTATATATGCGCAAACTGATTTTTAAATATATAGGTTGTCCTATATTCTATACTGTTTCGGTTGCAAGGCTCCAGATTTGGTATTAATACCTTTCGTGGCTAATGGTAATCATGGAGTCTGTCCAGTTTTATGATGATAAAACTGCTAGCATACTGCTTATCGCGGCGTCTTTTGTTCTCCTTGCAAGCGCAGCGTTCAGCATCTACCAGTTCTCAGTACAGTATGGACTTGCCGAGGGGATCGTGCTCCAGAGCAACTACACCAAGACTGCGGTTGCGCAGATACTACGGCCCACAGTCTTCCAGATAAGCGCGGTAAGGCAGATTGTTTTGGAGTCTTTCCTGCTTTCAGGCATAGGCCTGGCCATGTTCGTGGCTGCGCTCTTCCTGGTAATCTCAGGCAAGGAAAGGTATGAGGCATCTGTGAAGAGGTACGTGCCTCTCTACATTGTGCTCACGCTTGTCTACGTCGTGCTCCTCATCATATCTTATTCTGCATTTAGCATCTACGGAATTAGCATCTATCTTACTGCAGTTGCGCTTGCCATCTCGTTCATAACAGGCATTTACCTGATATACAACGTAAGGAGGCCTGAATCTGGCATAAAGACAGGAAATATAAGCATAAACCCCTCTACGCCCTACAGCAACATAGTCGCGCTCCAACATCTCTTCGGCGACCTTGTAGGCGAGGTGGAGATAGTAGACAGGCATTTCAACTCTGCTGCCATAGGAAACCTCTACAGGCTCCTTCCCTCCGGCGTTCCAAACAACATCAAGGCATTGAGGGTGATTACATCATCTGAAAGGATAGACTCCAGTTTTGGCAGCGACTACCTTGACTTCAGAAGGGAGATGAAGAACAACGGTGTCGAGGTGGAGATAAAGATAATGGACGAAAGTGATGCAGTAGAGCAGCATGAGAGGTTCATAGTGGATGACGTGGTCGCTTACAAGATACCTCCCTTGAACATAATCAACAAGAAGAGCGAACACATAGTTGAGATGGACAGTGGTGAGGCGAAAAAGAGGTTCGACTACCTCTATAGGCGCGCCACCAAGTTCGAGAACTATGTGGTCAAGCAGGCCCGCGGCTGAGCCGCTAAGCTAACTAGAATAAAAAAGAAGGAATAGAAAAATAAATAAAATACCTAATTCCGTCTGCCTTTTCCTGGCTTTAGATCTTCTCTCCGATTGCGAATCTCGCTCTTACGTCGGATATCCTTACCTTGACAGAGTCTCCCTGCTTTGCTCCGGCAACAAAGATGACGTATCCGTCTTTCTTTGCTATTCCGTCGCCCTTAGAAGCTACTGCTTCTATGGTCAGGTCGATCTCGTCACCAACCTTTACAGGCTTTGGCAGGAAGTAGTTTGGCTTCATGCCTGGTCCGGACCTTCTGTCCCCTCTGTCTCCGCTGTCTTCTCCGAATTCTCTTGACATTTTGTTTTCCTCTGTAGGATCAGCTTTAGCTTTTCAGCCTGTGCTTTACTACATAATTATATTTAGTGATTACTCATTTATAAAGGTATCGTCCGTGATTGTTGATAGTATGGAGATAGAAACTGTCGAGGGAAGGCTTGTCAGGTTACAGACTAGGGATAAGGTGAGGATTGAGGGCTTTCTCATAGGGACGAGGAGCGAGGCCTGCATGATATACGTGCATGGCATGTTCGGCAACTTCTACAGGAGCACTCTTCCATTTTCGCTCGCCAGAAAACTCTCCAGAAACGGGGTTCCTGTTTTCATACTGAACACAAGGGGGCATGACGCCGTTGCGGTGCTGAAGAAAGGAAGGGGAGAGAGGCTCATAGCCGGCACAGACCTGGAGAGGTTCGAGGATTCGGTCTTTGACATAGATGCTGCTATCGTTGCGTTGAAGCAGATGGGCTTTAAGAAGTTCGTGCTGGTTGGCCACAGCACAGGCTGCCAGAAGGTTACATACTATCAATACAAAAAGAAAAGGAGGGAGGTGATAGGAGTACTCCTACTTGCGCCTGCTGACGACTATGCGATATACCGTAAGGAGCTTGGAAGCGGATTTGCAGCAAAGATAAGGCTTGCGAAAGCACTCGTAAAGAAAGGCCATGGGGATACTGTCACACACTTGATGCCTTCCCATTTCTCGCCAAGGCGCTTCCTCTCCCTTGCTGATCTTAGAAACCAGGAAGCAAGAGTCTTCAACTACGACGGAAAAATGCACGGGTTCTCATCCGTAAAGGTACCTGTCTGTGCTGTCTTCGGAAGCAGGGAGGAGTATGCGTGCAAGCCAGTGGTAGAGTATATGGAGATACTCAAGAGGAAAAATAATTCAAAATCATTCTTGGGAGTAGTGGTTGACGATGCCGACCACTCTTTCAGCGGCAGAGAGGATTTCCTTGCTGGATTCGCGTCCAAATGGGCTCTTAACCTCCGTTCAGGAAAGGCTCTTCCAACCGGGATACTGGAACTCAACTCGAGATTTCCCTTAGCATCTGTCCTATAGATCTGTAGATGTAATTCGGGCCTGCCTCTTTTAGACTTACATAGGGTGCAAGTCCGTCGCCCACCGCGCACGATGTCATTCCGGCGAACTTCGCTGTGATTACATCAGTAGGCATGTCGCCTATGTAGATGCACCTCTTCTTTGGTATTCTGTACTTGTCAGCTATAAGCATCAGGCCGGTGGGATTCGGCTTGTAGTAGCCTATCGAGCTTGCGCTCAGTATGAAATCTACGTGGTCGAGAACCTTCAGCTGCCTTGCTTCCTGCATTAACCGGTAACTCTCCGAGTCGCTGAAAATAGCCACCTTCTTCTTCCTCTTTCTGAGCAAGTCCAATATCTCTATCGAATTTGGTTTGAGCCTGGGCACAAAGACAGCGGAGTAAAGGTCGTAGAGGAATGCATAGACCTCGTTCCTCCACGCGCTGCTCTTCATCCTCCGCTCCGCTCGCGATATGTACTCTTCCTTGTGCTTCTCTATGTGGCCTTTCCTATACCTGTGCCTGATGAGATTTGATACCTGCACTATGAATGTTGACGTGCTGAGAGTGCCGTCCCAGTCGAAGATGAAAAGCTCGTAGTCGTCGATGGACATAGGGTTATTAATGTTATCAATGAATAAAAGGGTATGTGATGACATTAGGTGATCGCTGAGCTTTTGCGATGACGATAGGTAGGCGGTCTGATATGGTCACGGTTTTTTTATGGCAGGGAGGCAGAGTGCGCTGCAGCGGCTTGGCAAGAACAGCATAAGCGCAAAGGACATAGCGAACCAGGCCTGGTGCGAGAAGCAGATGGAGCTCTACATCATGAATCCCATGCCAACTCCTGCAATGGAGAAGGGCGCTGCATTCCACGAGGTCAAGAAGGCAGAGGTCTTTGTACCACTTACTGTCGAGCCATACACTTGGCCTGACAGGATCTACAAGGGTGCATACGAGAACTGCACCTCTCTGGCGTCGCTGGCAAGGAACGGAGTATGCAGGGAGCTTAAGGTCTACGGTTCCCTAAATGGATTCAGGATATCTGGACAGATAGACGAGCTGAAGATGCATGAGCACAAGGTTACTATAATAGAGGACAAGACGCTCAGTGGATACAGCGGCTCGCAGAGCGTGAGGGCTAAACCTGACATGATACAAGTCTCGCTCTACAAGAAGTTGCTCGATGACATGGCTTCGAACAGATACACTTTCGACAACTTCGCCAACGCCTACGGGCTAGAGAGCATGGTTCTCTCAAAAGAATTTGTGAAGGGACTGGAAAGCATAGGCGTCAGGAAGGAGCTTATGACACTGAGGCAGATCTGCAAGGTAATGTTCGGGGATCTTGCCTCCCTTCCCCCTGTAAGCAGCACTCTGGAGATAAGATATTTCGAAAGGGGCAGCGGGCAGATGATCTCAGAGATGAAGATAAACTACAATAGCGAAGAGACAGATGAATGGATAAAATATGCGATGAGATATTGGACAGGCGAGCGCGAGGCGCAGCCTGTGCCTGAGTCGGAGAAATGGAAGTGCAAGATGTGCAAGTTCTTCGGCAAGCAGTGCACTGTCTGGTGGGGAAAGTGAGCCTATGAACAACTGGAAGCTTAGCAAGCCTGACCTCTTGAATGAATTCTCAAAGGACTACAAGAAATACTACCAGGTGAAGACCTTCGATGATGAGGGCTTTGAGAGAAGAAAATGCAAAATATGCGGCAAGAATTTCTGGAGCATAGAGAAAAGGGGGACATGCGAAGACTCTTCCCATACGCCATACACCTTCTTCAGGAGCAAGCCAAGGAGCATGGGCTATGTCGAGTTCTGGAAAAAGTTCGCCGAGTTCTTCAAGAAGAACGGACATTCAGTCATAGAGAAGTATCCGGTAGTAAGCAGGTGGAGGCAGGACCTCTACTTCACAATAGCGAGCATACAGGACTTCCAGCGTATAGAAAACGGCGCAATGGGCTTCGAGTATCCCTCTAACCCGCTTGTTGTCCCGCAGATCTGCCTCAGGTTCCCTGACATAGAGAATGTTGGCGTGACAGGCAGGCATTTCACGGGTTTCATGATGGCGGGCCAGCATGCCTTTGACTATCCCGACGCTGGGTACTGGCGCGACACCGCCATAGAGCTGAACTACAACTTCCTCACAAAAGTCATGGGAGTCAAGAAGGAGAGCCTCGTCTACAACGAGGACGTCTGGGCGATGGGAGACTTCTCGGAGTTCGGGCCTTCGCTCGAGAGCTTCGCAAATGGCTTAGAGATAGTGAACAGCGTCTTCACCCAGTTCGAGAGCGTGAACGGAAAGGCAAGGGAATTGGAAAGGAAAGTCGTCGACGTTGGTTGGGGATTCGAGAGGCTCCTCTGGTTCTACACGGGATTCGACAATGCCTACGATGCAGTCTTCCACGAGATAATAGAGAAGTCGAAGAGCAAGCTGGCATTTAAGATGGAGAGGGAGCACTTCAAGAAGTTCGCCATGTATGCCAGCGAGCTTGACATGACTGAGCAGAAGGGCTACAAGAAGAAGGTGGAAGAGATACTGAAGAAGGCTGGACTGAGCGAAAAGGAGTACAATGGAAAGATAAGACCAACCCAGGCCTTCTACGCCACTCTCGATCATGTGAGAACCCTACTCTTCGCAATATCTGACGGCGCATTGCCTTCGAACATAGGTGGCGGCTACAACCTTAGGGTGATACTTAGGAGAGTTCTGGGCTTCATGAACGAGTACAAGATGGGCATAGGCATAATGGAGATCGCTGAGATGCAGGCAGAGGAACTTAAAGGGTTATACCCTGAACTGAAGGAAAGCCTTGTCACCCTTTCAAAGATAATTGATGTGGAATCGGGAAGGTATTCGAGAAGTGTAGAGAACGCGAGCAAGATAATAAACAGCATAATACAGAAGAAGCAGAAGATAAGCAGGGAGGAGTTGCGCGTGCTCTACGAAAGCAACGGCGTGACTCCTGAACTCATTTCTTCAGTGGCTGACAAGAGCGGCAAAGCCATAGAGCTTCCTGAGGGTGCGTATGAGGATATAATAAAAAGCGACTTCAGGGAGAGGAAAAAAGCTGAGAAGATAGGCATGCCGACGGAGAAACTGCCGAAGACTGAGCAGTTGTATTATAGGCTTGATACAGAATCGCAATCGAAGGTTCTCAAGGTGGATGGAAATTATGTTGTACTCGATTCGACGCCATTCTATCCTGAAGGAGGCGGGCAGGAGGCAGACCACGGAAAAATAAATGGCCACGAAGTGGTCGATGTGCAGAGGGTTGGCGACGTTATTGTGCACGTGATGAAGGACAACGCCGGCAGAATGGAAGACATGAAGGAAGGAAGCGAAGTCATATGTGAGGTGGACAGGGAGAGGCGCGCTCGACTGATGGCCCACCATACCTCAACGCACCTGATGAGCGCAGCTGCAAGGAAGATACTGGGCAAGCATGCATGGCAGGAAGGCACAAGGAAGTCTGAGGACAAAGCCCACATAGACGTCGCACACTACGAGAAACTTGACGATGAGCAACTGCTGGATATGGAGAGATTTGTAAACAACGCGATACTCAAGGGCATAAAGGTCAGCATAGAACAGATGGAGCGAGGTGAAGCTGAAAGGAAATTCGGATTCTCCATTTACCAGGGCCATGGCATGCCAACGAAGAAGATGCGCATGGTCATAATACGAGACATGGAAGGCAAGCTAATAGACGCTGAGGCCTGCGGTGGACTTCATGTTGCAGGAATGGAATATGCGATAGGTTCTATGAAAATAATAGGCTCTTCAAGGATACACGATGGAGTTGATAGGATAGAATTCGCTGCTGGAAATGCCGCTCTTGACTATTTCAGAAAGGAGCAGAGAGAACTCGGACTTGCAGCAGGAGCGCTGAACTCCGATCTTTTCGGGGTTGCCGAGAAAGCTGCAAAGCTCAAAGCCGACAACGAGACTTTTCGCAAGAGCGTGGCAGAGAAAGAGGAGAAACTAGCAGAGATAATGGCTGATGAGATTTACTCGAAGCACGGGAAGGGAAAGAACGAGATGGTTATAGAGATAGAAGAGCCGCGTGTTGTGATGCGAAGGATAATCTCACATATTACAGCGAAGCACGGCTCAGTTATCGTACTTGCGAAAAACAAGAAGGGAGAGGTAGTCTGCATAAGAGGCAAGGACTACAAGAAGAACGCAATGGAATTTGCGAAGAATGCCCTTGGAGGGAAGTTCAGGGGCGGAGGATCTGAAAGCATAGCAGAGGGTATTGAGGTATAGGTGCTTTTCTTGCCGACGAGTCTCTGGTTAATTCTCTGGTCGATAGTTATCTATCCTATCATCTACATATTTCCGGCGTATGTCGCAAACGGCTCTCCGGTCATCTTCGGAGGGGGCAAGCCGCTTGACTTAGGCAAGAAAATTGGAGGCAGGAGGATATTCGGAGACCACAAGACAATAAGGGGGCTTGTCGCCGGGCTTCTCTCTGGTTTTATCATCGCATTCCTCGAATCTTTCGCTATAAGTTACATGCTTCCTGTAGGCATCTTGCTCACGATAGGGACGATGTTTGGCGACCTGTTGGGCAGTTTTGTAAAAAGGAGGGTAGGATTTAAGGAGGGTTCGAAGGTATTCCTGCTAGACCAGTATCCTTTCCTGATATTGGCTCTTATTTTTGCAGTCCCACTTGGGCACACGCCAAGCCTATTTGGGATTATCTTCCTCTTGATACTCACAGGAGCACTGCATGCCCTTACAAATCATTATGCCCACAAGATGAGGCTCAAGAAAGTACCGTGGTAGCTAAGCCCAGATCCATGGCAGCGCGAGAACAAGAAGTGATGCCACTATCAGCACTGCAAATACGATTAGGACCTTTTTGCTGAACTTGTTCTTGTAGATGCGCCATCCGTCGAATGCTGGGACTGGAAGAAGGTTTATCGTTGCTGCAAGGAAGTTGAGCGCGAAGGAGAGAACGACAAAGGCGTAAAGAAAGTTAACGAAGCCGTTCTGCAACCCTGTGCTTCTTGGTATTGATGCCTGGCTCAACTCGACTCCTATCCTTCCGGTAGCGTTTGTATGGAAGAAGTTGGAACCCTTGTTCGTCATGACTGAGATGTTAGAGTAGGGGCCGTCTTTGGCAGTTGCGGCTGTCAGGCTGGTGATGTTGCTAACTTGATGGCCGTTCCATGAGAGAATTATTGAGCCAGGCGCTATCACGTTATATGCTGGATAGCCGGGCAGAAGACTAGAGACAACGATTCCCTGCCTGAAGAAGGCTGGCATCACGAAAACCGCCATGAATGCGGTAAGCATGAAGAAGATGAAGGAGAAGAGGAAGTTGGCTGAGATGCCTGCTATGAAGATCTCGGTCTGGGTATCTGGCTTGAGCTTTGCCACTGCCTTCTCATCAGGCTCGACGAACGCGCCTATGGGGATTATCCCGAAGAGTATAAGCCCTATCTGCTTGATCTTTACCTTGGCCATGCGTGCCATGACGCCGTGCGAGAATTCATGTACCACGAGGAGCAATGCGAGCGACAAAATGCCTGCGAAGAGAGGAATTGTTATGCCTGGTATAACAGGCACAAGGCCAGGTATCTGCTGGCTGAGCTGGCTGGTGTTGGGATGGCCTATCGCTATGCCGTAAAGCGCCATGCCTACTCCTGCTAATATCTGGGCTGCTGCGCCGATTATGAGAGATAACATGAATCCCAAAGAGCCTGCTGCTATGCTTATTATGTAAAGTATTGGCGAGTACGAGATGGAGATACCCTGGAATGGCACGCTTGCGTATGCAAGTGAATTGACTCCAGGTATCTTGATGAATTGGATTGAGAGAAAGAGATTGGGCAGCACGGTAACCATCATTAAAATCAATGACGCGATGCCGAAGGCCATCATCTTCATGCTTATCCTTCTCCTGAGGATGAAGTAGGCCAGGATTCCGAATCCCATCACGATTCCCCATTCGGTGAAGAATCTCCAAGCCTTTTTGTTCCTCTTCGAGAGCCATTCGACAGTGCCTATGCCCCTCCTGCCGCCTAGCATGTAGAGACCGTAGGAGCCAGGCAGGCCGTTAGTGTTGGAGATGATGATGCCTGTCACTACTAGCGCTAGAAGGGCCAGCGGCACGCTTATGTAAAGCGCAATGCCGCTTACATAGAGAAATGCGAGCGAAAGTATGCATGCTATAAGTATGATTGTTGTTATTGGCGCCATTAGTCTTCTCTGCGTCTCCGCTGTTTTTTCCGGTTGCTTAGCCATCTCTGCACCTATTAAAGAGTAGAATATAAATAGAGAAGCCAAATTATTAATAGTGGTTGGTGGTCCTGATGTACGACTGCGAGATATGCGGCAAGAAGACTGAATCGTTATATGTCATAGATGTTGAAGGCGCGCAGCTTGCTGTCTGCGCCAGGTGCTCCTCGGGCAAGAACGTCATAGACAAGATAACAGAGGAGGGAGTCCCTGTAAAGCACAAGGTAGCTGCAGTGAAGGAAGATGCCCAGGAGGTGCTTGTGGAGGGCTATGGTGCAAAGATAAGAAAGGCACGGGAGGTCATGGGAATACCGATAAAAGTCCTTGGAGAGATGATAAACGAGAAGAGGAGCACGTTACTCAGAGTAGAGGAGGAGAAGATGCAGCCTAACATGGTGCTTGCTGCTAAATTGGAGAAGGCTTTGGGAATAAAGCTAAGTGAAAAGGAGAGCGAAGAGAAGGGAAGTGCGCCCAAAGCCGATGCACCGATAACATTGGAAGACGCTGCTATGAAGAAAAAGAAGTGATGCATCTTGGCAGTAGATATAGGAAAGCTTGTTGCAGAGGCGAAGGAGAAGATAGCGTTCGAAGAGCTCTCTGGAAAGACAATAGCCATAGACGCCTACAACACCATCTACCAGTTCCTCTCGATAATAAGGCAGCCTGACGGCTCGCCGCTTACTGACTCGAAGGGAAGGGTTACAAGCCATCTCTCCGGGCTTTTCTACAGGACCATGAACCTTATGGAGTACGGAATAAAGCCAGTCTATGTCTTTGACGGAATACCTTCGCAGCTCAAAAAGCGGACGCTGGAGGCGAGGATGAACAGGAGAAGGGAGGCTGCTGAGGCATGGGCCAAAGCGAAGGAAGAAGGTCAGTTAGAGAAGGCAAGGACGTACGCCATGGCGAGCACTAAGATAAACCAGGAAATAGTGGAGAGCTCGAAGGCGCTTCTCAGCCTCATGGGCATACCTCATATCCAGGCACCTGGAGAGGGAGAAGCCCAGGCTGCGTACCTTACGAAAAAGGGTTTCGTGTACGCAGCGGCGAGCCAAGACTACGATTCCTTCCTCTTTGGCGCCGACGTTGTCATAAGGAACTTCACAATAACCGGAAGGAGGAAATTGCCTGGAAAGAACGTCTTTGTTAACGTGGAACTGGAAAGGATAATGCTCAATGACCTTCTTGGAAAATTCGGGATAAGCAATAGGCAACTTATTCTTCTAGGCATACTCGTCGGGACAGATTTCAATACTGGGATAGAGAAAGTGGGGCCTAAGACTGCGCTGAAGATAGTGGGCGAGCGGAAGACGCCTGAAGAAGTAAAGAATTACGTAAAGGAGAAATACGGCGTGGAATTCGACGAGGACATCGATGTGGTGCTGGATCTTTTCGAGAAGCCAGAGATAAGGGAGTTCGGCAAGGACGAGTTCGGGGCGATTCTCTCAAAAGCAAAGCCTGACGCCAATGGCGTAGTGAAGTACATGTGCGACGAGCATGGATTCTCTAAGGAGCGCATCGCCAAGATGGCAGAAAAACTCAGCGAGCTGAGGGGCGTAACCAAGCAGAAGGGCATAGGCAGCTGGATGTGACATCCTCACACCAGTAAACGGCGTGGGCTTTCTGCACGGCATAGGTAATTTTAAATATCTGAACGATAATTTTGATTGTTTGGTAGTAAGATGGAACATCGCGAGTTCGAGGCTAGACACGCCTCTCAGTTCAGAGGAGCCCAAAGAGATAGAGAATTGGATCCGAGAAGCAGAAAAACCTTGGAGTACATCGGCGTTTGCCAGGCAAGGTCCTTAAAGATAGGAAATTTCGCAACCATCAAGGCAAGGCTACGCTTGTCGGATAAAGAAATAATTGAGACCCTGAATGGACTAAAGAAGAAGGACCTAATAACTTTTGCGAGAGGCTCACAGGAGGCTACTAGAGACTGCTTCTGTTGGCTTACAGAGAAGGGCATGCTTCTCGTGACACTTATACTCAAGGAAAGGCTTGATGAGGTCTTGGATGTGTTGGGCCCAGTTTCAGTACTGATAGATATAAGAAGAGCAAGCGAGAAGAGCAGCGGCGATGCCTTGCGTGATATGAAAACTATGTGTAATATTGTAGATATGCTTGAAGACAGATTAGCCCGCTCCTGCTATCGGCCTGCTGCCTTTAGCGACAGACCTAAGGCAGCTAGGGTTTTGTCTCCTAACAATTTTGTTATAGAGTGAGCTAGGCTGCATATCTATCAGGTTATAAGTTTTTGCTTCCAATTCTTTGTGATATTATGCAGAAAACAGTAGGCAAGAAGAAGAGAAGGGTAGGAAAGAGCTACAGGAACAAGGTCAAGGCTGGAAAACTCAAGACCCAGCACCGCAAACTGCTCAAAATGCAAAGGGACAGAGGAAGAAGATAGTCACTCTATGTTAGAGTACATCTTGTCGTTGAACTCGTAGACGCTCTCAGTCTCTGAGTCGATCTTCAGGTATGAGAGAACTTCGTCCTTGCTCTTCACCGTGCTAACACCATTCTCCATGTCCGCTACAATGAACTCGCCGCGGTATTCAGAATAGACAAGGAAGTCCCTCCTGTTCTCGCTTGCTGAGATTATCACTTTTGTTGAAACTCCTCCCAGTGCTATGAGTATGCTGCACAGAAGAACAGCCTTGTCAAATGGATCTCCAGCGCCGTTTGCCAGAGTCTCGCTAGGCCTCTGCCAGAACTGTATGGGCAAACTCAGAGTTGCTATCTTGTCCTTTACATACTGCTGAGCCAGGCGAGCCGCCTGGAGGAAATCCTGGTCGGATGAGTAGCCAGGTATGCCTGCAGAAATCGCCGATGCTGCTGCCTGCACAGAACTTTCTGAAGGGGTGACGAGTTTTGGCAGTTCAGTGACGTAGACGCCCTCATGCTCCTCTATGTAGTCCCTGTAGCGCATTATTATAGATAGGTAGATGTTGTTGTACTTCTTTGTCAGTTCGTTCTCGTCCATCCTTATTCAGCCAAGAATTATCATGGTGGTAGTCTTCACCACGCCGTCCTTGATGTCTATGTAGTCGAAGAGTATCTCCTTGAGGTGGCCCGAATCCCTCGCTATGACCTTAATGAGCAGGTCAGCATCGCCTGTTGTGATATATCCTTCCCTGACGTACATCACCTGGAGCAGTTCCTTCAATATGTCGTCCTGGGTTCTCTTGACCTTGGTGAGGAGGCTCTTGTCAACGCTCACCAGGACGAAAGCAGTTATGGTGAATCCGGCCTTCTTCCAATCTATCTCGCCCTTGTAGTACTTGATTATGCCTTCCCTCTCGAGCTTCTTCATGCGGAAATGCACTGTTGAGAGGGGCGCGTTTATCTTCTTCGCGAGAGCCGTGTACTTTATTATGCCTGCATCGACGTTCGAGATAAGTTCCTCGTCAAGATTGTCCATGGTACTTCTTCTCAGTCAAGATATAAAAATCTTGCCACGAAACAGAGAGAATCTTGAATTTTCTACAAGGACATAGATAAATAGGTGCTAGAAGTATTATATTTTATACAGAATTTTGACAAAAAGACATATATACAACAAAAAAGATATTCCTCATTGTTCTTTGCATCTAAAGGGCAAACGAAGAAAGTGGGTAAGTCTGGTGGGAGTCTAAGTGGGGGGCTTTAGCCTCTCCTTAGACACTTTTTCTTTTCCATTATTATTTCATCTATAACAAGGATAACAAGACAAAAGGAATATATGTTCTCTTGCAGAGTTTTGATTGGTTTTGATGGCAAAGAATTCTGAAGAGGTCCACGTAACAGAGGACAATTTATACGAGATTGCAAGGAGGCGCGGTTTCTTCTACATAGGCAATGAGATCTACGGCGGCCTCACCGGCTTTTATGACTATGGAAACATAGGCACCATGTTGAAAAGGAACATAGAGAACCTCTGGAGGAGGCACTTCCTGAACCTGGGAGAGAACTTCTCGGAGATAGAGCCCTCGAATGTAATGCCGGAGAAGGCATTTGTTGCAAGCGGCCACATAAAGAACTTCGTGGACCCGAGCGTCAAGTGCAAGAAGTGCGGTGCGTGGCACAGGGCCGACCAGCTCATAGAGAAGAGCCTTGGCATAAAGGCCGAGGGCAAGAGCCAAGAGGAGCTCACCAAGCTTATCAAGGAGCACAAAATAAGGTGCGACAAGTGCAGAGGAGAACTCGGCGAGGTCAGAGTGCTAAACATGATGTTCCAGATTAAGATGGGCTCTGAGGGCGATACGGTTGCGTACCTGAGGCCAGAGACCGCTCAAGGAGTATACGTAAACTTCATCAGGCAGTTCAATGTCATGAGAAGCAGGCTACCGATGGGGCTTGGCATAGTGGGCAAGGCTTTCAGGAATGAGATCTCGCCTAGGCAGCTCCTCATACGGCAGAGGGAATTCACGCAGGCGGAGCTCCAGGTCTTCTTCGATCCCTCCAAGGTTGACGAGTGCGATAACTGGGACGAGGTAAAGGATTACGGGCTTATGATCATGGAAAAGGACGGAAAGACAAAGAAGCGTAAGTGCAGCGAACTTGCAAAGAGCGAAGGCCTTCCGAAGTTCTACCTTTACAATCTTGCCAAGTCGCAGGAATTTTTCATAGGCGTCCTGAAGTTTACTGAAGAGAAGTTCAGGCTCAGGAGACTGTCCGAGGAGGAGAAGGCCTTCTACAACAAGATTCATTTCGACGCTGAGGTTTTCCTTGATAGCCTCGGCGAGTACAAGGAAGTTGGAGGGATACACTACAGGACAGATCACGACCTCCTTGGTCATCAAGAAGTCTCAAAGAAATCGCACAGCATCTCCCATGAAGGAAGGAATTTTGTGCCGCACGTCATAGAGCTTACTGTCGGCATAGACAGGACATTCTATGCTGCAATGGATCTTTTCTACAAGCCTGCCACGGAGGAGAGGGATTGGGAGTGGTTCGCCTTCCCTCCGGAGATGGCGCCTTACGCGTTCGCCGTCTTTCCGCTGATGGGAAAGGACGGGCTTCCGGAGCTGGCTGACAAAGTCTACAGGATGATGAAGAAGGGATACGGAACTGTCTACGATGGCTCTGGAAGCATCGGGAGGAGATATGCAAGGGCTGATGAGATAGGCATACCGTTTGCCATAACTATAGACTATGACAGCCTCAAGGACAATGCGGTCACAATAAGGAAGAGGGACGACACCAAGCAGACCAGAGTAAAGATAAGCGATCTCGAAAAAGAGGCGGAGAGGCTTTGTTCAGGTGAAAGCAGGTGATAAAAACGCAGGCGATTCCGCAAACTCCTACTCTTTAGATAGGAGTAAGGAATCGCTATGACCGCCGACAAAAATATTCGAAAGGCATATAAATACGAAAGGCAATGCAATAGATATGGACTGCATAAGGGCATATAAATTCAGGCTTGCACCAGACAAGAAGAGGCAGCAGGCAATAGACAATGCGCTAATCCTGTCGCAGCAGCTATACAACAAACTCCTAGAGAAAACCATAGAAGCACACAAGAAGAACCCAGACTCAAAAATCTCGCAGAAGGCCATAAACCAATATCTAAACCAGATCCTAAAAGAAGACGGAAGATACTACGCGCTCTATTCCCATGTAAGGGTAGACATAAGAAACAGGCTTCTAAAAACCTACCAGAATTTCTTCAGAAGATGCAAAGAAAAGAAATCAGGAAAAAATGTGAAGACAGGCTTCCCAAGATTCAGGTCAAGGGACAAATACAAGTCAATAATGCACATAGAGGACAATGAATCATTCAAGATAGAGAAGGGGAGGCTCAGGATCTCAAAGATAGGAACGATGCCAATAATCCAGCACAGGAAGATAGAGGGAAGGATAAAGACAATGACAATCAAGAAAGAGGCTGGAGAATACTATGCAATCTTCGCCACAATAAAAGAGATAGAACCGCCAAAGGTAAAAGACACAAATCCAGTCGGGATAGACCTGGGTTTAAACACCTTCGTCGCCATTTCGGACGGAACAAAAATCGAAAAGCCGAAGTTCATGCAACAGAAAAGAAAGAAGATAGCAAGATGGCAGGAGATAGTCGCAAGGAGGGAGAAAGGAAGCAGGAGAAGGGAGAAGGCAAAAGAAAGACTGCAGGAAGCATACATGGAAGCAGCAAACCAATCAGACGACTATCTGCACAAGCTGTCAAATATCCTGGTAAATTCAGGATACACATCATTCGCAGTGGAGAAGTTGCATATCCAAAACATGGTGAAGAACCACAGGCTGGCAGGCTCAATACAGGACGCTTCATGGAACAGATTCATCCAACTCCTCTCATACAAGGCTGAAAGTGCTGGTTTGAGTGTAGTCAGAGTGGATGCAAGGAATACGTCGAAAGAATGCAGCA
>DAHVVD010000063.1 GCA_027328265.1 Microcaldota archaeon | reverse complement strand
GAAATATGGCCAAAATAAGATTGTACTTCAATAAAGACGACGATGTGTTAGAAATAAGTATAGGCACGCCTAAAAAAGCAATCTCAGAGGAACTTGGGGACGACATAATAGCGCACAAGGACCAAAAAACAAAGAAGATTGTTGGGTTTACAATACTTAATTTCATGAAACGATTTAAAACAGCAAAAAAACCAAGGGAGATTGATCTGCCACTGAAATTTAGCGCAGGCCCTATCGTAGTTAGATAGCCAGATAGAGCTAGGCCTATTCCTTTAAGAACAAAAAGTCGGCTAACTTAAGTTGATTTTATGCTTTTCAAAAAGAAGAAGATTACCGGAAGGATTGTCAGGAGGCTCGAACTCAGAAGATTTTATTTCGAGAAGGTTTCCTGGCATTGGAAGAAATTATTATTCGAGAGGCCATTCGATTTCGGCCTTGGTATTAATCCCCATACCACAATAGTGGGAGAGAGCGGGAGCGGAAAGTCTAACGCATGCAAGCTCCTCGTGAAGGAGCTCTCCTCTAGTGGTATACTAATCACGATACTCGATCCGAACAGTGATTATCTAGGCATAGCGGACTCGCTTCATGCAGAAGTTTACGGCGCTTCGAAGACTGGGATAAACATCCTCGAGCCTGACGGCATGAGCGAGGCCGAAAGGCTGGGAGAGATAATGCATGTCTTCAGGAAGAGGCTCAGGCTCGGATACGTCCAGGCCTCGCTTCTGAGAAGGTGCATACGCTACACCTACTGGGTAATGAGGAAAAGGGGAAAGGTGCCCGACCTCAGGGACCTCGTCTACACAACCAAGGTCTTCGAAAGGCGGGCTGATACAAGGGAGGCAAAGGTCCTCGAAACAATAAGGGAGAGGCTCCTGATGGCTCTTGGAGATCCGCAGTCAAAGAGCGCGGATATGTCAAGGATAGGAAGGGAGAACAGTCTCTTCCTCGTCTCTGAGCTGCACACCGAGGAGGCGCAGTCCATCTACATGGAGGCACTGCTCAGGAAAGTCTACAGCTCCATGCACATCACAGGCCATTCCTCCCTCAAGAGGCTCATAGTGGTGGACGAGGCGAGAAAGCTGAGCGGCAGCAGGATACTCGGCAAACTGGTGGCAGAGGGAAGGAAGTACGGAGTTGGAGTTATGACAATCTCGCAGAGAGCAAAGGAGATGGACCGCGATATGCTCTCGAACTCCTCGCTCTTCATCTCTTTCTACCAGCGGGAGCCTGCAGAATTGAATTATGTCGCCAACTTCATCTCAGGAGGCAACGAGCTGAACAGGTTCATAGAGGTCAAGAAGGCTATAAGGAACCTTGGCGTAGGAGAAGCGATAGTCCTTGACTCCAGGCATAGGGAACCATTCATAGTAAGGTTCTCTCTTTCTGATACAAGGCAGTCGAGTCTCCCGTATCTCATCTCCACCTCTGCAGCAAACGGCATAAGAAAAGAGGAACTTCTCGCAAAATGTTCCTCTCTGGGCTTTACGGAGAATGAGATTCAGGGCACCATCCCAAAATTGCTTGAGTCTGGAGAATTGAAAAGCCACGTCATCGAGAGCAGCGAAGTAAATGGCGATTGGTACATCACCTCTCCAAGGAACAGCGCAGAGCACGACCTCTACGTGAACCTGATAAGCAGGAAGCTCTCAGAATCTGGCATACCCAACGAGGTCTACAACTCCTCCTACGGCCCTGACGTGATTTCGTACAAGCTCGGCAAGAGGACCGCTATAGAGTATGAGACAGGGAGCAAGAGCGCCGAACAGATGCAGGAGATGCTTGAGCTGAGGAAGAGAAGCTACAGCGGGATAACTGTGGTAGTCAACGACTCATATTTCGGAAAATACTCCGAGATGGATGGCGTGGAGTACATAAAAGCCTCTTCGTATTTCTCGTGATCATACCTTCCTTATCTTCCTTATAGAGAGCGCAATGACCTTCTCCATCTTCTTGTCGTAGATGAATTCGGCCTCGAAAGCGTATCCGCGCATAAGCAGCGGCATCCAATACCTGTCATCGTCCCACATCCTATCGTAAGGAAGGTTACCTGTATCGAACCACTTTAGCTCGCCTTCGCTGCCAGCCTTTAACTGTCCAGAGAAGTTGTTGCACACGAATAAGGATATCCTTCCCAGCCTGTTTCCTCTCGATCCTTTTGAGAAGTAGATAGTGCCTCTTCTTTCTAGCCTCTTTGCCCTGAGCCCCGACTCCTCCTCGATCTCGCGGACCGCGTTCTCCTTTTCGCTCTCTCCGCTCTCTATCTTTCCTCCGAGTCCGTTCCACTTTCCTTTGCTGATCCCTCTGTTCGCCTTCTTTAGGAGAAGCATCTTTCCCTTCACAACCTCGCAGAGGGTCATCCTGAGCATGTAATGAAATTGAAGGATAAGTCTTTAAAACGAATGCCGCAGTATAAAATCATGGACTTCATCGAGCTGGGAAAAACAGGCGAAAAGATTCCGGAGCTGGGCATGGGCACATGGAAGATAGGCGCGGAACCTGAGAAGAGCCTCGAGGCCCTCGAGACGGGAATAAGCCTAGGCATGAAGTTCATAGACACGGCAGAGATGTACGGCACAGAGGAGATAGTGGGCAAGGCGATAAAGGGCAATGAGATATTCGTCGCTACCAAGGTCTCGCCACACCACTTCCGCCACGACGACGTTATAAAGGCGTGCGAGGCGAGCCTAGAGAGGCTAGACGTTAAGCAGATAGACCTCTACCAGCTCCACTGGCCCAACAAGTCTGTGCCGGTAACAGAGACGATGCGGGCCATGGAGGAGCTCGTCAAATCCGGAAAGGTAAGGCACATAGGGGTATCCAACTTCTCAATAGAGGAGCTCAGGGACGCGCAGCTCTGCATGAAGAGCAGCAGGATAGTCTCGAACCAGATAGAGTACAGCATACTTGACCGCGACCCGGAGAACGGAATGCTCGAGTTCTGCAGGAAGGAGGGCGTGACTGTCATAGCATACAGCCCGCTCGCGCAAGGTGCCCTCTACAAGAGGAAGAACGCAAAGATCCTTGGGCTCCTGGAGTCGATAGGCAAGAGGCACAAAAAGACGCCAACCCAGGTAGCGCTCAACTTCCTACTTTCGTCAGGAGTGGCAGCAATACCGAAGGCGAGCAGCAAAGAGCACGTCACCGAGAACGCTGGAGCTGTAGGATGGAGGCTCACCGAAGCCGAAAGATCTGAGGTATCTTCTTTTTTAGGAGGTACAGGAAAAGGCCTGCAGCATGGCTCCTGAATTCTCTCACCAAGCGCACCGCCTCATTCTGGTCGAGGCACATGACAGACTACGAGCAGAGGAAAATCAAAAACGAGATAGACAGGCAGCAGTGATTCATAGGGCTATTTTATAAAATATTGTGTTAAGTATATACATGGGATTGGGAGATGGTCAATACCTCAAGAATGATAGCGGTATACATATCGCTGATAGCTATCGTTTTCATAGCGGGAATCTCGGGCACCTACATAATTGGCCACTACGAGTCAGGCTTCAGCGTGCCTATAAACTCGCTGCTTGAAGCCGCTTACTTCACCGTCATCACTGTCTCGACTGTAGGATACGGCGACATAGTGCCTGTCACTGCAGCTGCGAGGATCTTCGTAATAGTGCTCGTACTCGTAGGCATAGGAGTCTTTCTAAGCACAATAACCTTCGTCTCGAGCGAGCTGGTAATAGCGAGAGCAGAAAGTACTTCGGGAAGACTCAGCCCCTTCGAGAAGCGCCTCCTGAAGAACCACGTGATACTTGTCGGAGGCGACAGCGTAAACCTCAGACTCGCTGAGAAGCTCAAGGATAAGAACGAGAGGTTCATAATGATCAGCAATAACTCAGAAGTTGCGGCTGAGATGCGCGAGAGCGGCTACAAGGCATATGTGGCAGACGAGACCAACGAAGATGAGATGGTTAAGTTCGAGTTCGACAAGGCAAAGTCCGTCATAATAGACATGCTCGACAAGTCCAAGATGGCCTATGCGATACTGGTGGTCAGGAACCTTGCAGAGAAATCGAAGATAGTGGTCATAGCTCACAGCAAGGACGAGGAGATCCACATAAGGAGGATGGGCGCAGGAGTCGGCGTAATAAATCCATCCGAGATGGTCTCGAACATCCTCTCGCAGAAGATAGAGGAGCTCTAGGCAAGGATACTATGACCCTCTTCCTGAAAGTCAGCGATAGGAAGCCCGACCCGAAGAGGATGGAGAAGGCAGCTAAGGTTCTAAGGAAAGGAGGCCTTGTCATCTTTCCAACAGAGACAGTCTACGGTATAGGCGCCGACGCAACAAACCCAAAAGCCTGCGCTGGAATCTTCAGTGCAAAGGGAAGGGCAAGGGACAACCCGCTCATAGTGCATGTCTCAAGCATGGAAATGGCAGAGAAAGTCGGGATAATACCGAGAAAATACTTGAGGGCGATAAGAAAGACCTGGCCAGCTCCAATAACTTTCGTTGTAGTTGCGAGGCCGGGTTTGCCTAAAGTTGTCACCGCAGGTCTCAAGACTGTCTGCATAAGAATGCCTGACAACATGGTAGCGCTCTCATTGATAAAAAAGACAGGCGTGCCAATAGCCGCGCCGAGCGCGAACCCCTCCACGAAACCCTCAGCAACTTCTGGCAGGCACGCTCTCATGTACTTCAAGGGAAAGGTAGATGTAATACTTGATGCGGGAAAAACAAAACACGGGATCGAGTCGACAATATTAGACTTGAGGGACTTTAAAGTCCTGAGGCCTGGATCATTCACTGTGGAGCAGATAGCCAAGGCATTCGGTAAAAGACCTAGAGTCACCAATCAAACTAGAGGCCTTGAAGATTCCAAAAAGGTAACAACTCCGGGAATGAAATACAGGCACTACTCGCCTGAGAGGCCCCTCTTTCTTTATGAAGGAAAACGGGAAAAACTTCCTGAGATACTCAAAGGCATGAAAGACTTAGCCTTCATAGGTTCAAAGGAGACTTCGAGACTCATCAGGTCTCCTAACGTTAAAAGAATAATACTTGGCAGTAGGAAAAATACAGCTGAGATGGCCTCGAACCTCTTCGACGCGCTCATAAGGCTAGACTCCCTAAAGGTCAGGTTCGGAATAGTCGAGTCTTTCGCGGAGAAGGGAGAGGGCCTCGCGATAATGAACAGGCTGCGCAAGGCCTCGTCACACAACTCGTTTAAAACCGGGAGGGAGCTCAAGAAGCTTCTCCTTCAAGGCTACCGCTAATAATCAAAGAAAGGATGCATAGCATCCAAAACCAAGATCAGCTTAGCGCTTACGGACAGAAGACTCTCGAGATCGCCGGTATGCCTACGCCTACTCCTCCCTGGCTAACCGCGATTATCTTGCCCACTATGAAAGGAGCAAGGAGATAGAGTATAAGCATTACTATCCCGCCCATCAGCATTCCCATTCCCCAGCCCTGCATGCTTCCCTTGAGGTTGCCTGCAGCTGGAAGGAAGTGAGCGAACGAGTACAGTATTCCTCCGAGTACGAACATGAATATGGCTATGACTCCTATCACGGTAGCTATCGTGCCTATGACGCTGCAAAGCGCTGAGGTTAGCGGGCTTGAAACCAGACCACCAGGAAGACCCTGAGCTGAAACGCTCGGTAGCGCAACAGAATAGAAAACGCCCACTAGCATTGCAAGATAGGCCACAAGCTTGAGCTTGTTCGAGTACATTCCTATATTCATAATATCCCTAGATTTAGTATAAAAACCAAGATATTTAAGCCTTGCTATTCTGTTTGCCATCGGAGCTAGCCGTATGTAGCTACTATCCCATCTATGATTCCATGCACGCCTATGCCTCCTGTTGACCTCACAGCCAGCCTGTGGCTGAGTATGGGCCTCGCTAGGAACCTTATGTCATCCTTGGTGACTTCCTTTCTACCGTCTATCAGCGCGAGGGCCTTGCCGCATCTCATGAAGGCTATGTCAGCCCTCGGGCTCGCGCCCATGACGACGTGAATCTCCTTCCTAGTCGCGGTCACTATACCTGTAACGTACTTGCTTACCTCGTCGCCGAATTTCACGGACTTCGCGTCCTCCTGGATCTTTATCACGTCAGATATTTCTATTACCTTGTTCGTCACCACCTTCTCTTCGGTCTCCTTCAGCCTGAGCATCTGCCCCTCTGCCTCTATGTCAGGGTAGTCGACGTCTATCTTCATTATGAACCTGTCGGCTAGCACCTTGGGAATAGGAACAGTCCCCTCAATGTTGAGCG
>DAHVVD010000016.1 GCA_027328265.1 Microcaldota archaeon | reverse complement strand
TAGAACCTCGTCGGGGAATGCACAAGGCATTTATGACACCATACGTTGTTCACTTGGTATGTTCCCGCTTCATCGGATTCGCTTCCTTTCGGAAGACTTATGTTCCCATCTACGAAATTTATCCTGTCGGATTCCGCTGTGTCCCAGCGTATGATAAAATTATTGCCCACATACATATATATCTCTTTTTGTTGCATATTCATCCAGTACGTTGTTCATTTGGGAAGCCCACGCCGTTTACGGGTGGGAGGATGTCACAAACCTATTCTCGGCTAACGCTTAAAAATAATGCGCAGGGAGTCTGCGCACTAAGAAAAAAGAAAAATAATTCAGTATAGGCTAGAGATGCTTTCCATCTTGAGTGCAGGGACGTCAGCCTCAAGTTCCTTTTTTGTGCCGAACTTCGCCTTCACTCCTGTAATCACAGACATCACCCTAACCTGGTCGTTGAGCTCCGGAAGCATTCGCGCACCGAAGATTACGTTCGCGTCAGGCGCAAGGTCTGAGGTTATGCCCTCGCCGAGGGCTGTAGCATCCTTTATGGTGAGGTTTGTGCCTCCTGCCACGTGGATCAGTGCGCCTTTTGCGTTCTCATAGTCTACACTGAGCAGTGGATGCGAGAGCGTGGACCTTACCGCCTGCTGTATCTTGTCGGCGCCTGCACCGGACCCTATGCTTATCACAGCCGTTCCGGTGTTCCTTACCACGTTCCTCAGGTCTGCGAAGTCGAGGTTTATCAGGCTCGGAAGCGTTATCGTGTCTGCTATGCCCTTGACAGCGTTGCCTGTTATGTTGTCCACCAGCTCGAACGCCTTCTCTATAGGCAGGTTCGGAACATATGAAAGAAGCTTGTCGTTCTCGACCACTATTGTGCAGTCAGCCTGCTTGTTGAGCTGCTCAAGACCCCACTCGGCCTTCTGCTTCCTGCTCCTCTCGAGCGCGAATGGGAATGTTACTGTGGCTATCACAGTTGCTCCCATCTCCCTTGCGCTCTTGGCTATCACTGGAGCTGAGCCGGTTCCTGTACCGCCTCCCATTCCTGCGCAGATGAAGACCAAGTCATAGCCCTGGAGGGCTGCCTCTATCTCTCCCCTGCTTACCTCTGCGCACTTTGCAGCAACTTCAGGGAAGCCGCCTGCACCGAGGCCGCGGGTTATGTCTTTTCCAAGCAGTATCTTCTTGTGGGCCTTAATCATGTTTAGGTGGCCAAGGTCAGTATTCATTGCTATGGTGTCTGCGCTCTTTATGCCGTTGGTGTAGAGCCTGTTGACAAGGTTGCTGCCTTGGCCTCCGGCTCCAACAACCGCTATCTTCGGCGTGAACGAGTCGTAGTCGAAGTCGGCCATGTCAGATCATCTCTATGCCAGAGAAGTTCAGGGCCTGCTTCTTGTCCTCGAACTTGCCGAGTATGCTTGAGCCGCTTACTCCGGTCACTATCGCGACTATCTCGAGCTGTCCCTCATAGCCTGGTATTATCCTCGCGCCCCACTTTACGTTCGCCTTAGGGTCCATGCGCTCTGTTATGAGCTCTCCAGCCTTTATCGCGTCTCCCAGAGTCAGGTCTGATGCGCCTGAGATGTGGATGAGTGCGCCTTTTGCGTTCTCGAAGTCAACGTCAAGAAGCTTGTTCTTCACAACGCCCTCTGATGCTGAAGTCACCTTGTCGTTGCCCTTTCCTGTTCCGACCGAGATGAATCCAACGTCTCCACTTCCCATGATTGCGCGTACGTCTGCAAAGTCTATATTTATCAGGCTTGGCTGAGTTATTGTCCAGACAAGTCCGCCTATAGCCTTTGCCAGTATGTCGTCTGCCACGGCGAATGCGTCGTTCATAGGCAAGTTAGGAACTAGCTTCACCAACCTGTTGTTGTCCAGTATGATGACGCTGTCGCTGTATTTCCTAAGCTTGTTTATTCCCTCTTCTGCCTTTACCTTCCTCACTCTCTCAAGATCAAATGGATAGGTTACCATTGACACGACTATCGCGCCCTGTTCCTTCGCAATCTGCG
This sequence comes from Microcaldota archaeon, assembly GCA_027328265.1. Taxonomy (GTDB): domain Archaea; phylum Micrarchaeota; class Micrarchaeia; order Micrarchaeales; family CABMGC01; genus JAJZIZ01. Next base: position 8,815 of record DAHVVD010000016.1, on the reverse strand, counting down.
CGATGACAGGTATTGCCCCGGTTCCTGTTCCACCGCCCATTCCTGCGCATAGGAAGACGAGCTGGGCTCCGGAGAGCATCTCCTCGAGCTGCTGCCTGTCTATCTCTGCGGCCTTGGCTCCCTGTTCAGGATCTCCGCCTGCTCCCATTCCTCGGGTCATTGATTTTCCGATAAGTATCTTCTTTATCCTGTCATCAAGGATCTTGAAGTGCTGTGCGTCTGTGTTCACTGCAAAAAGCTCAGTGCCCTTCACGCCAACCTTAATCAGTCTGTTAACAGTGTTGTTGCCACCGCCTCCGACTCCGACAGTCACTATCTTTATCTGTGGTGTAAAACTCACGTTGTTGTCAACGCTTCCGCTGCTTTTTCCAAGCAGATCTGTTCCAAAATCTACCATCTGATCGCCGAATACATAATTTATGGTTATATTTATATAGCTTTCGCAGCTGGGCTATTAGTGGAAGTACATTTACCATAGTATAATTCGTTTATCAGCGTAAATAAGCGTTAATCAGCATACACGGGAAAAGTTGGTGTACCTACCTAATTTTCATATACCTGAGTATTAGATATCGTATCTGTGTATCGAAACATGTATGGTCTTTATGCTTAATTATATCAATTTTATTATGGACTTAGAATAGCTGCGTAAGAGAGCAAAGGAATAAGAAAGAAGGCAGTCTTATGATTGTATATAGGGCAAAAGCGGGTATATGAGATACGAATACGATCCTATGACCGACATACTTCTCATCAAAATTAGCAAAGGCAAGATAAATTTTGGTAAACAAAGCGGGAATACAATAATACATCATAACAAAATAGGCTTTCCAGTAGAGATAGAAATTCTGGATGCTAGTAGAGAAGTTGTTGAGATAGTTGATGTGATGTTAAGCAAAAGAAAAGAAAAGAAAAAGCCTACATCTATAGTTAACTGTCGCTAGAGTGCAGAAGGTATAAAAGGCTGAATTGCCATTTAATTATGTGATAGAATGCAAGGGGACAGCAAGGCATCCGCAGACGAAGTGCTTGCACAGTTGAGGTATCTGCAGACGATATACACCCAGCAGTACGATGTGCTCGCGAATGAGATGGCTACCTTCAGCCTAGCGCTTGGGGCTCTGCAGAGGAACATCGAGATGCTGGAGAAGAAAGCTGTCCTTGAGAATTCAAACGTCTTGATGAGCGGGGAGGGAGGGGCTTACATAAAGGCAAAGATAGAGAAGATGGAGAAGGCACTGGTTTACGTCGGAGGAGGATACCTCGTCGAGAAAGATACTGAAGAGGCGAAGCAGTTCCTCAAGGACAATTACAAGAAGCAGGAGGATACGTTGAAAAAACTCTCCACTGAGAGGACAAGAATAGAGAAGGAGCTTGTCGACATAGCCTACAAGCTCTCTGTGCTTGAGCATGGGATGCAGAGGTAAAGCCAAGTGCGTTTTATGTTTGAAGGCCTTAAGAAAAAATTCTCCACTTTCATAGATTCGCTCTCGAAGAAAGAGGAAGAGAAGGCAGCAGAGGCAGAAGTGGAGAAAAAGGAAGAACACTATCAGCACGCAGGACCTGCAGTTGAAAAAAAAGAGGGAACTGTAAAGCATACACATGAGCCGGAACCATTACTCCAGAAGAAGGAAGAAAGAGCCGAGGAAACAGAGATTCACGTAGAAACAGCGCATCACCATCCAGAAAAAGAAATAAGACAAGAGAGGCAGCAGCCAAAGGTCGCATTCGGAACAAAGCTGAAGGGCTTAGTATTCAAGGAGGTTAAGATAAGCGAGGGCGACGTCGACCCTTTTATTGAGCAGCTAAAGATGTCTCTACTCCAATCTGATGTAAATTATAACGCAGCGGAAAGGATTCTCGAGGAACTCAGGAAGGAGCTGCTCAGCAAGCCGATAAGCTCCAGGCAGATCGACAAGGAGATAACTGAGATAATCAGGAGTTCAATACTCAGGACTCTCGGAACCTGCGCAACAAAGGACATGCTCTCGCTTGCAAGGGAGAAGAAGGAGAAAGGAGAACTTCCGTTCAGGATACTTTTCATAGGGCCTAACGGCGCAGGCAAGACAACTACCATAGCGAAAGTCGCACACATGCTTATCAAGAACGGTTTCTCTTGCGTGATCTCTGCGAGCGACACATTCCGCGCCGCGGCCATAGAGCAGACAGTACATCATGCAGGGAAATTGGGAATCGAAGCGATAAAAGGCAAGTATGGCGCGGATCCGGCGAGCATAGCATTTGATGCGATAGCCCATGCAAAGGCGACAGGGGTTGATGTAGTCCTCATTGACAGCGCGGGAAGGCAGGAGACAAACAAGAGCCTGATGGAGGAGATGAAGAAGATGGTGAGGGTGGCAAAGCCTGACCTCAAGGTCTTTGTTGGAGAGAGCATAACGGGAAACTCGCTGCTCGAGCAGGTCAGCCAGTTCAACGAGGCCGTGGGACTCGATGGTATAATACTTACAAAGCTTGACTGCGATGCGAAGGGAGGAAACACGCTCTCCATCCTAAGCGAGGCGAAAGTTCCCATATTATATTTCGGGCTGGGAGAGAAGTACGATGACATGATCCCTTACGATCCAAACTTCATAATAAATAACATCCTGCCCAACTGAATCCCGCCACTAAGTATAAAAGGCTCGGGATGGATCTTAATCCATGGCAGGGAAATTGGGAATAAGCACAGGCATTGCGACTGCTGTTGGACTCGGCGCGATAATAGGCGCTGGAATATTCGCTCTCAGTGGAACTGCTATTGCGACTGCTGGAGCTAACGCCCTCTTTGCATTCCTGCTTGTCGGCATAGTAGCTATACTAGTAGCTCTGGAGGTGGGAGAGCTAGTCTCCATATTCCCAAACGCGAAGGGCGCGGCATACTCTTATGTCTACAATGCCTTCGGAAGCGAGCTTGGCTTTATAACAGGGGTAATTTCCTTCTTCAGCTACAGCACGGCCATCTCGGTAATCTCGCTTAGTTTCGGAGCATATTTCTCGAGCGCATTTGGCATGAGCTCGGCAATCTATTCCATACCGATAGCAATAGTACTCATCTGCTCGCTGGCCATAGTCAATCTCTTCGGCATAAAGAAGGCGACAGCCTCAGATACAGTCCTGGTGGTGATCAAGTCCTGCGTGCTCCTGATCTTCGTGGGCTTCGCGGTATTTTTTGCATTCCATTCAGGAGGAATAAGACTCTCTAACTTTTCCATAGGGCCTGGGCAAGGCGGCTTTGCTGCCATCTTCACAGCCAGTGTTGTGATATTCTTCGCGTATTCAGGTTTCCAGACTATCAGCACCTTCGCGTCGAGAATAAAAGGAGGGCAACTCTCAGCAGTCAAGGCGATCATTTACGCCGTTTTGATAAGCATAGTGCTGTACGTTCTTGTGATCGTCGCGCTGCTTGTGCTAATGCCAGCTAGCATGTACACAGTCAACGCAGACCCACTCAGCGTTGCGTTGAAGAGCGTCGGCGCGCCGACTTGGCTCTTCCTGCTCATAGATTTCGGGGCGTTGATAGCTACCGCGTCAGCGGCACTAGCCAATACGCTGAGCAGCTCAAGGATACTCTATCAGATAAGCGAGGATGGTCTCCTGCCAACCGTGTTGCGAAAGTACAACAAGAGAAACGACGTGGCGGTGAATGGTACCATACTCTCTGCTGCTGTCGGCATAATCATGCTCTTCTCAGGAAACGTCTTGATCATGGCTGCGATATCGAACTTCGGGCTTCTCTTTGCTTATCTCATGATAAGCCTGGCAGTGATCCATTTCAGAAAGGTAGGCAAGAAAGGCGGCTTCTCTGCGCCGTTCTATCCATACCTGCAGGTAATAGCGATAATTGCCCTCCTCGCATTCATGTATGGGATGCCAAGGGAATCCCTCATAATCGGCGTACTCCTGATACTCTCTCTCCTCGTAATTTATTACTCGCTTAGGGAGGTTAAGTCGAAAAAGGTAGTCAGGATACGGCTCTTCGGCAATCGGTCACTCAAGTGAGAGCCCGTCAGCCATGTTGGCGATTTCGAATCCAGTTGTGGCAGAACCTACGAGAAGGCCCTTCGAGTTTGCAAGAGTGCAGAGGCCTATGCTCACCGAGCCGAGGTTTGCTGTGGACTGCGAGACGTTATGAAAAATCTTTTTGAGCGACTCCTCCTCTGCTTCTGAGATTTCGTTATTGAGAACTATGCCCTTGTTTGTGAGAATGTTGTTAGCACCAACAGTCTCGAATCCTCCTATCGACATTCTTATAACTTCAACGTCGAGCGCCTCGCCTATAAGTTTTGAGTCTGAGCCGCTGTAACTCGGATTTATCAGGGCTATCTTGTCGTTAGCAAGAATATTGTTCCTTAGGGCGTTTAGATCGCTCCTCAGTATGTTCACTTTCACGCCATTGAGTTGGCTCTCGAGGCGCTCTATCTCCGACTTGTATACCATCTCAGGAATAAGGATGTGGTTTGAATTTGCTGCGCAGTATATGCCCACTAAGTCAGAGCCGTTGATAAGCGTCTCCACTATTTTTGTCTTGAGGTTCTCTTCTATCATTGATCTACTCGACTGCTTAGGGCTACCGCCAACTATTGTGAAGGAGTCATTGGAGACTGCGAAGGCGCCTATGTAGTCGTTGCCGTATAGGCTCATCTTTGCGATGCCCATCTTCAGACCTTGGCGTTTGCCCCTGCAGGAGGCGCAGGATTCTTGGCCGCTGGCTGAAGAGTTGGTTGTGAAGTCGCCTTTGTCTCTGCCTTTTTCGACTTTTCCTCCTCTTTCTTCTCTTTCTTCTCTTCCTTCTTCTGCGGCACTGGCTTCTTCTCGCCATCTAGGTATGCGCTTGCCTTTTCTCCGGTCTTCTCTACAGAGATTTTGACAGCTGAATAGCCCTTCGAGGAGCCCATAAGCATGTACCTGTTGAGGCCCTGGCTTATCGAGACGTTCTCAGGCAATGACTTCGAGTGCCTTGCTATGTCATTCCTGAGGAAGCTCATCGCCTTTCCGAGCCTTCTCGGCTGGTGCGTCTCCTTTAGCACCCTCTCTATCCTTATAATCCTTACAGTTGTCTTTGTGGGCGGGGCTTGCGTTGCCATGTTATCCCTTTATGCCTAGCTTCCTTCTCCTCCAGTCTCTCTGGAACTTGTTGACTTGCACTCTCCTGTGAGTCCTTAGCACGGCTAGCACAGGCATGCGCCTGTTCTGCTTAAGCTTGCTTCCGAGCATCGACTTCTTTGCTCTGCTTTTCTTTCCCATTTTCAAAACCCATTATTTGTGTCTGAACTCTATCTTAGATTCTGGCTTGTATGTGAGCCGAGCGAGGATCTCCCTTAGCTGTGGTTCTGTGATCTTTCCTGTTATCCTCTTGCTCTGCACCATTGTAAGTATGATGTCTACGAGCTGCGAATAGAGCTCGTGGCTTGAAATCCTAACGTTCATCAGCCTCTCATACGCGTCGGTGGTCATGAATCTCTTCATGAGCTCTCTTTTCTGCTGCTCCATCTGGAGGGCTCTCAGCCTCTTTGCCATCTCTTTCTTGTACTCAGATTGCTGCTGCTCGCTGCCCTCTTCCTGCACTTTCACGCACCGCCAGACTTGAGCATCTCATTCGCCACCCTGTCGAGCAGCGACCTGCCTTTCGGGGTTATCTCTCTTCCTTCCTTTGTGTTCTTGACGTAGCCCAGTTTCTCGAGGCCGTCGAACGCGTCTTTTATCATGCTCCCTCCTGCCTTCTTGTGGTGAGCCCTGTGCACGACATGTCTTTGCCTGCTTCCGTACCTTGTCCTTAATTTGGAAATGCCTATGGGCCCGTTGACGTAAGTCTGGCGCAGTATTGAGGCGCACCTAACGTACCAGAAAGAGGCGTCTGTAGGCGTCCTGTCTTTCCCTGGTCCTGTCTTTACATAATCGACATACGAAGGCTTGTTTATTCCCTGCTCCTTTAGCTTCTCGGCTGCCTTCTTGACAAGCTCTCCGCTGTCTACCTCGTATATATTAGCCATCAATCCACCGAAGGATATGCAGTAGGTTTAGGTTGCATTAAGTATAAAAAACCAACTATCAGAGCCATTTAATAAGGTTTTTGTCCTTATTATAACTGGTATTCATGGAGGTCAAAGTCATAGAGGATGAGCCCAAGAGCTTCGTGCTTGAGATCATAGGCGCAGACAGGGGGATAGCAGAACTTCTTAAGGACAAGCTCATGAAGAGCAAGGATGTGGAGTTCGCAGGAGTAGTTAAGGAGCACCCAGAAATAGGGATGCCTAGGTTGGTCATAAAGAGCAGCAAGAATGCCAAGTCACTCGTCCTGAAGGCGGTGGAGGAAGTGCAGGAAGACTTCAAGGAGATAGCGGCGCAGATGCCAAAGGCAAAGTAAGGACTTCAAGTGCGAAGTTGGGTAGATGCAACTTAAGCGGGGAGTAAGGATACTTGCCCTCAACGGCTCAAGATTTGACAAGAAAGGAGGTAAGGAGCTAGTCATAGGCATAGTTGGCAGAAATGGGCTGATAGAGGGATCTCTTTCTTTCTATGTTAGCGTTGACGGCAACGACTCAACTGAAAACCTGATAAGGGCACTCGAGGAATCGAAATTCGGGGAACAGGTGAGGGTCATAGTAATAAACGGGATCACGCTTGCGGGCCTAAACATACTCGACTTTGAGGAGGTCTCGAAAAGAGCGAAGGCAGGGATGATCGCAATAACAAGGAAGAAGCCGAGAAAAAGCTTGTTGATTGCTTCACTCCATAAGGATGGAGAGAGGAAATTCAAAGAAGCGGTAATAAGAAATACGTACAAGAAAGTGAAGATTTCAAGAATAGATGGCTTCTATTTCCAGCTTCTTGGAATTGATGAAAACTATGCCAGATCGAAGGCTAAAGAATTACTCTCCCTTTTAAGGATAGCTCACATCATATCAAGTGGCATAGCGCTTGGAGAATCCAGGGGAAGGATATGAAAGGCATATTTAGCGGTTTGGGCATCGAGAGGGAAATTTTCTCGACAAGGCATCATGGCAACGACGTAAAAATAACTGAAAAGGGAAGCGTAAGAACCCTAAAGTACAACGACTTCGTCTACTCGAGGATCGACAAGGACTCGCCCTATACTCACGAGTACTGGGACTTCTTCATGCCGCTTCCGTACGCTTACGATTCGCCGAAGATACTTATGATTGGCTTGGGAGGCGGAACCATAGTACACCAATTCTCTGTGCTCTTCGGCAGTAGCCTTGACCTCGAGATAGTTGAGCTGGACAGCTACATGCTTGAGGTTTACGAGAGATTCCTCGGAGAGAAGATAAGGAGTAAGGTAATCATTGGGGACGGCGTGGAGTATGTGTCCGCCTCTAAATTGAAATACGAGATAATAATACTAGACGCTTACGATGGCAACGGCAATATTCCTGAACATTTCCTCAAAGAAAAATTCGTAGAAGACGCGTACAACTCGCTTAAGGATGGAGGGATCTTTGCGGTAAACTGCATAGGCTCCATGTTGGGCCAAAGGCTTGACGACTTTTTGAGGACCCTTACAAAAAAGTTTCAAGTTTACAGGCTTGATACTTCTTCCTACACGCTCAATGTTGTCCTGATCTGCACGAAGGGAAAGGAACTGGAGGATCTTTTCAAGCAAATGCTCTTCAAGATGAAGGTTGAGGGTAAGAATGAGTTTATAGTAAACGCATACGAGTCCTCCAAGAGGCTGTACCGATAACAATTCAAGATATTAGGCTCTCCTCGGCTACTTCGACTTCGTTTACTCCAGGAATCTGCTTCAGCATTGTCTCGTACTTCTCGCTACCGTCGCTATCCTCGTGGATATACATCGCCTTTATCACCTTGATGCCGAAGGCGATCTCCTCGAGCTGTACGCTGTTGGGCTTTGTCTTCTCCTTTATCTCCTTGAGCACTGGTTCCTCCTTGCCCTGCTCAGTGTATACCTTGAAAAGAGTTGCTACCTTTCCCATCACGGTCCCTCAAATTCGCATTTTTTGCATCTGTATTTCGTGTGGTTGAGCCTGCACTCATCGCAGCGTATTACCTCGGAATCGCCGCACTTTGGGCACTTGAAGAGGACATAGCTGTCGCTGAGCTTGCCGCATGAAGAGCAAACTTTTCCCTGGGGCCTAGGCATATCCATCACAATAAGTATATAACATTGACATCGAAATATATAAAAAGCTAATATGGACACGTGGTGTAACTTGGATAGCATGCCGGCTTGCGGAGCCGTTGGTTGCGGGTTCAAATCCCGCCGTGTCCGTGTTTATCTTCTGAATCGATTGCGGTTCGCCTGTTTGATTTTACCAAATCGATTAGGCTATGGCTAGTTCGGGGGTGGGCATTTTGAGCCCAGCCAATACATTAGGGGAAGCATAGATCTCATAATCCTGGCTCAGATCTGATTGAAGTATCGCCCTTTCGAGTGCATCTGAATCATTCCATCTTTGTGCCCTTCGGAGTGGCATCACCGCGTCTAGTCTGACACTTTTTATCCAGGTGGTTGTTGGGATTCCGCTTTCAGATATGTGGCTAGGTATTTTTTCGATATTTCCTAGTTTTCCGCGAAGAAGTCCGCTAAAAAGCTCGTATAAGCCATCGATAGCTCTTTGTTCTGGAGTCTTCTGCTCCCTGATTTGGCCTCTGTTTACAATAACAAGCGAGTTGGATGCTCGCGCAAGAGGAACGCTTGACCTTAAGCTCAGGTTTATCATCGAGTGATTCCTGGTCGCCAGACCATAGAAGCAGTGTGTATAATAAGATATTTAAAGATTTATATGATAGTGGCGTAAAACCCGCCTCCTTCAGAGGTGGGATATAAGCCACG
>DAHVVD010000011.1 GCA_027328265.1 Microcaldota archaeon | reverse complement strand
TTCTTCAGGCTTCAAAGTTATAGCAATAGATAATGCAGAGTTGGACGCCAAGGCACTGCGTGATTCAGGTATCAAAATCAAGAAAGTTAGAAGCACAAAAGACCCCAAGAGATACTTGGAGAATAATGACATAGTACACGTGCAGTCAAACGCGAGAGATGTAGAACTTTCTGGGATTTCAGCAAGCCTGATGGCAGACGATATGAACATTGAGGCCGAGGAGTCGGCCAAGGTCCTCCTTCGGTTCTCGAAAAACCTTGCCAAGAATGGCGATGCGATACTCACTGTCAAATGCCTTGACAGAAAGGCTGATAGGCATATCAAGAACGCTGTCAATGTGTTGAAGGGAAATTTCAAGATAAAGGGCATACGTGTTCTACCAAGCAACAGGCAGGAAATTACAATATACGCTTCTAAGAAATAGTTTAAGGCAGGAACCTCAAAGACCTCAGCCGCCTTGACGCTCCTATTGATTATGCCAGCTAGCTTAGTCTCCTTCTTAAGTTCCTTTATCTTGCCTATAGGAGTCTGGGTCTTGGGATTCTTAGAATTTATAGAGCAGACATCCTTGTATCCAATTATCGAGAGTTCATAAGTCCCTATCTCCCTAGCTTTTCTTATTATCTCCTCCTTGTCCATCCCTATGAGAGGCCTCAGTATCGGAAGCTCTATGCCATAACTCTCAGCAGCCAGGTTAGAAGGTGTCTGCGATGCCACCTGTCCCAGGCTCTCTCCTGTGAAGATTAGTCCAGCGGCCTCCTTCTCGGCTATCTTCTCAGCGACTCCGAGCATGAATGTCTTCAGCAATATCAGCTCGTACCTACCAGCCTTAAGGCCTGCAAGCTGGAATATGTGTGATGGCACGTAGTAGACCCTGCCACCTGGTGCATATTCAGAGAGAAAATTCAATATCTTTGGCATCTTTGACTTCAGCACTTCCTTGCTATCGGGATAGCCGTGGATATGGATGTACACCGGCTCCACTCCTCTCTTCATCGCATACCAAGCAGCAACAGGAGAGTCGATGCCCCCCGAGAGTAGGACAACTCCTCTGCCGCTTGTTCCTACTGGAAGCCCTCCAGGCGTCTTGACTCTTTCCCTCGAGATAAAAGAGGCATCCTTTGTCACGTTTATCCTGAGTTCTTCTGAAAAGCCCCTGTTCGATAGGCCGAATCCCATCTTCTTTGCGACATCAGCTACCTTCGCCATTATCTCCATTGAGTCGAAGTCGGTCCCCTTATAGGACCTGTGGGCAGTTATCTTGATCATGCCTTTCTCCATCTCGTCGAGTACCTTCTTCGACATCTTGATTATGGACTTCATCTCGCTTTTTGTAGCATACGCAATCTCATAATTACTGATTCCGAAGACGTGACCCAGCTTGCCCTTTATCCTTTCAGTATTGCTCCTCTTTCCCAGCCTCAGTATAAACCTATCATACTGTTTCTCGAGCCTTACGTCCTCGCCCTTCATAATCTCGCCTATGTTGCCCGCGAGTTTCCTGATGTATACGCCTCGGTTCCTTCCCCTGAGCCAGAGCTCGCCAAAGTGTATTATCACAATCCTTTCTCCATCCTCAAATTCCATTCTATCATTTCTCCACGAATCTTGTCAGGAGTATTTCCTCAACATGCCTCCAATTGTCTGCAGGGATTATGTTCTGGTTTCCATTCGACTTTATGAAGTCCTCGTTCCATGGCTGGCGCAGCAATATTGCAGTTTTGCCATCCCTCGCCGCATTTTCTGCAACAAGCACATGGTCGTCAATATAGATGTCTACCCCTGGCACCCCGTGCTTGTCCACCGAATGCTCCAGATGGAAGAACCCCTCATATGCCACTCCCTTCTTCTCGAGCCATTCTCTTATTGCTTTGTCCTCTCCGCTGCTGGCCGTTACTATCCAAACTCTGAATTTTTCCCTGAGGTTATCAAGTATATTGGGTATGTCTGGATCCTCAAGCTCTATTTCCGCAGGATTCTTCCAGACCTCTGCGTACATCTCCCTTTCATGCCCCTCGACTTGCGGTATAACCGATGATATGCTCCAATTGACTATATCTTTTTTCGTGAACTTTATGTTTATCTTCTCTTCTATGTAAAGGCAGACCTTCGAGGCGGTTGCAGCAAGCGTATCGTCCAGATCTATCGCTATCGTTTTAGGCATGGTTAGTATCGGTAGTTAAGGCTTATAATTCAGGTTGATAACTCTTCACATGCTGAGCTTTGCCAGAGCTATGTCCAGCTTCCTTCTATTATAGAAATGTATGGAATTTATACCAAGTCTTCTAGCACTTTCCACATTCTCGATTTGATTGTCTATAAATACTACTTCATCAG
>DAHVVD010000028.1 GCA_027328265.1 Microcaldota archaeon | reverse complement strand
GCAGCAAGTTCGTCGCAGTAGCTTCCGATAACGACCCCTATGTATCCTTGAAGTACAGCGATATACTGAAAGAAAAACTAAACGCAAAAGTCCTGATACAACATGGCATGGGGCATTTCAACATGAAGGAACTGCATGTCGTCCTCAACGAAGTCCTAAAGATGTCAGCCTGAAGCTTTTTATAGAGAGACATATTATTAGGTGTGTGAGAGTTTGGAAAGACAGAAATCAATGCTTGTGGTACTTGGCAGCGGTCTTTACGGCCTGTACAAGAAGGATGCAGGCAAGGAAATGAGAGTGAAGACGCGCTGTGGCTTTGCTACTGTCTATCCTCTTCAAAACAAGAAAGCCAAAGTATATCTTTTGATGAGGCACGGCAAAGGCCACTCTGTGCCGCCGCACCTGATAAACTACAGGGCAAACGCACTTGCTGCAAAAGAGCTCGGCGTCGATTACATAATCGCAACATCTGCAGTTGGGTCAATGAATCCCAAGATGAAAGTCGGAAATTACGTGGTTATTGACCATTTCCTTGATTTCACGAAGACCAGGCGCATAACAATATTCGAAGGCAAGGAATTTTCCCACACCGACATGTCAGAACCATACTCTAGAAAGGTGAGACAAGCGTTGATAAGTTCATTAAGGTCGAACAGAGCGAGCTTCCACAAAAATGGGACATATGCATGCGCCGAAGGGCCCAGATACGAGACACCAGCTGAGGTAAGAATGTACCGCATGATGGGTGGTGATGTGGCCGGAATGACTGGAGTGCCTGAAGTAGTCTTTGCCAAGGAACTGGACATAGCCTATGGCAGCGTCGCAATAGTAACCAACATGGCCGCCGGCATGCAGAAAAAGATCTCCCACGAAGAAGTAGTGAAGGAGATGGACAGATCGCTAAAGGACACCAGGAAAATTATCGACAGGACCATAGAATATCTTTCCAAATGAGAGCACAATTTGCAATTTAACATGATAGGATTTTCATGGAAGGCCGTATAACAGCCGAATGGGAGCCGCTGAGGAAGGCGGTGGTGCACAAACCTGGAATAGAGATGTTCTTCGGCCTCCTCGACCCGAGCGCCTCGCTCTACGAGCGCGCATTCAACCAGACAGCAGCGACCGCAGAGCACGAAAAACTTGTATCAGCGCTTCGCGACCAGTTCGGTGTGAAAGTCATCGGGCTCCTTGAAACCATAGCCCACTACGCCGAGAAAGACAGGAAGGCAACGGAGGCATTGGTGGATACCGCGCTAAGCCATATAATGTTTAGAGGTGACAGGAAGAACGTAGGGCTCGCGAAAATGGAACTGATGCGCAATGTTGACGCCTATGATCCTTACTACTTCCTCAACATTATACTCCTAATGCCAAGTATGGTACTCAAGAAGAGCAAAGGCATTTCAGCGATACATATCAATGTAACTGAGCGCGATCCGCTCGCGAACCTCTATTTCATGAGGGACCAGCAGGCTGTCACAGACAAAGGCATATTCCTCTCGAGAATGTCAAAGCCGCAGAGGAGGCATGAGCCCGAGCTCACAAGGCTGCTCTGGAAGATGATGGGCCTGAAGATCTCACACGAAACTTCCTCTCCTGGCACTTTCGAGGGCGGCGACTTCATACCTATGAAGGATTTCGCGCTACTTGGCACAGGCGACCGTACGAACAGGTCTGGAGTGGAGCAGATGCTCAAATACGGCCAATCTTTTCATGAGGTTGGAGTTGTGCATCAGCCCACACACCCGCTCATACCTAGCAACGAGCCCGACCCGATGGTTGATATGCACCTCGACACCTACTTCAATGTCGCTGGAAGCGACGTAGTGATAGGCTCCGAACTGCTCCTCAGCCGAGCAGCAGTTGACGTCTATATTAAGGAAGGGGTGTCGTACAGGAAGGAAAAGAAAGCCACTAACCTTCTCGACTACATAAAGAGTAAGGGCTTCAGCGTAATAAACATCTCAACCCTCGAACAGCTCTCATATGCATCCAACTTTCTCTGCATAAGGGACCACAAAATACTAGCCGTGAAGAGCAACATAATAATGAAGAGCGTTCTTGACAACCTGGGCTTCAAGGCCGAGCTTGACAAGAAGCGGTACGGCGCACTACTCTCTCAGGCTAAGAAGGACTACCAAAAGTTCCTAAGCTTCAGCCAGCGCTTCCCGCACAAGAGGGAGATGCGCGACTACGGCATAGACCTCTACGCTGTGGACCTGAAAAACATAACAGGCGGATACGGCGGAGCGCGTTGCATGACGGCTGCCATAGAAAGATAGCTAGTAATCCACTTCGGCGTCTCTTCGCCAAACCTGTAACGGTAAACCGAAGGGCATCTAAACCTGCCCATAATACATATATATCTAGTGCCAGTAATCTATCTTTCATACGAAGTGAGAGTGATGCCTAGCCAACACGAACATGCCGCCTCAACAGGAAGCGGCTGCTATTATCAGACAGGGAGATACAAGAGCTAAGGCTAGTTGTACTCAGGGCATTAAATAAAAACCAGATACTGATTCTCAGCAGCGTAACGGGCTTTGACTTCATAACACCTTTCCTCAACTCTCTTTCTAGAAGGAAAGGGATACCGCTCTCCACCCTCAAACTGAATGCGGCAATTCTTAAGAACCTAAAGATCATAAATTTCAACGGTTCCCCAGTCAAACTCACAAACACAGGCAGACTGATCCTTAATATACTCAAAACATGATAAAATGAAAGAGAATGCAAAAAGGGCCGAAGGAATAAAAATAAGGGCATATGAACCTAGGGACCTAGAACAGCTTACAAAGATCTACAAATCAGCTTTCACAGAACAGCCTTGGAACGAGTTCATGAAGTGTATGAGGTGCGGAACCAACTACGGAAAAGAAGAGGTAAGAGAAGCCAGTACGTGGGACAGCTGTTATACTATCACATCCAGATATGAAGAACCGTCAACAAAGGATAAAAGATGCAAAGGCTGTGGCATTGACCTTTCAGCAATTACACTAACAATTGGAGGTCCTTATATTAGTAAAACCAATCAAAATTTTGTTGAGTTCTGGTCAGCCCTAGACATAAAAGAGGACCTGCAGTTCGCAGAGTCTCAGCCTAGCCCGATAATCCTAATTGCGGAAGAGAAAGGCACGCTTGTAGGATTTACTTGGGGCTATTCCCTGCCATTGTCCAAGTTCCCTTTTCTTTCCGACGGTGTCGGCAAAAACACTGCATATATGGATGAGATAGCCGTATCTCCAGAGTTTAGGAAGAGGGGGATTGCAACCCAACTCGGCAAGGAATTCCTTGACTCCTCCTACGAAGTTGGGTTCTCCGATGTTATCCTGAGGACCGATGAAAGGAACAAGGCATCAATGAACCTGTTTTCGTCTCTTGGGTTTGCGCCGGTAACCAATTCAGGAAGGGCCGTATACGATCCTAAGTTTCCCAACAGAGTCTACCTAAAGAAAGAACTCGCAGAAAACCTGAGGGCGTAGGTATATGGCTATGGACATAGTAAAATTTACAAAAAAACTGATGCTAATACCCTCCCCTTCTGGTCAGGAGAGAGAGATAGGAGAGTTCTTGATAAAAAGGCTTGAGTCTAACTTTAAAGTGGTAAGGCAGAAAGTAGGCAAGAGGCTAAACATTTTGGCAACCAGAGGCTTGCCTAAGCTTCTGCTTACAACACACATGGACACAGTGCCTGGAAGTCCAGAGGTAAAAGAATCCGACGGCTATCTTTACGGGAGAGGCGCTTGTGATGCAAAAGGAATTATTGCAGCCATGGTCTTTGCATCAGAAGAGGCCATAAGTCAGGGGGCCGATGATTTTGGTCTGCTGTTCGATGTAGATGAAGAAAGGGAGTTTCTGGGAGTCCGCGCGGCAATAGGGTTAGTTAAGCCAAAGATGATTGTTGTAGGCGAACCTACTAACCTGAAGATGGCTGTCAATCAGAAAGGCCTGATAGGCCTTGAGCTGAAATATTATGGAAAATCCGCATCAGGCGCCACTCCAGAAGCCGGAATATCCGCCATAGATAAATTAATCAATTCCTTGCATAAGCTGCAAGGCGCACGCCTTCCGGAAAATAGATTTCTGGGGAAAACAACTGTAAATGTTGGAAAGATCTCAGGCGGCACGGCTGCAAACATGGTAGCTGACTTTGCTCAAGCCTCAATAGAAGTCAGGACAACAGTGCCAAATGCGGAGGCGATTAAAGCCATGAACAGGCTCTTTAAAGGGAAGAACATGGACATAAAGTACAGCCTCGAACCAGTTGTCAGCAAAAAACAGACGGTGTTTGACAAGAAGGCATCAAACCGAATAATACTGCCCTATTTCTCGGAAATGTATTTTTGGAGTATTGTCTCAGGGATAAGGGACGTGGCGGTTTTTGGGCCTGGAAAATATGAATACGCGCATTCAGATAAGGAAAGAATCAGCAAGACTGATCTGGAGATGGGAAAGGAGGCATACCTCCGACTTATCCTGAAGTTCTCCGGCAGATAACACCAGACAAAATCCCTACCTTATCTTCTTACCTCTTCCTGGTTTTTGCAGCAACCCTGTACAACCC
This sequence comes from Microcaldota archaeon, assembly GCA_027328265.1. Lineage (GTDB taxonomy): Archaea > Micrarchaeota > Micrarchaeia > Micrarchaeales > CABMGC01 > JAJZIZ01. The sequence goes on along the minus strand of DAHVVD010000028.1, from coordinate 7,902 downwards.
ATATATCACTATGGCGAAGAGCGCGACAGAGACTAACAGAAGGTATATATTGGAGGTGTTAAGCGCATAAAAGCCAAATGAGATTAATGCAATGTTCCATATTACCGCTCCAACCAGCGAATATGCGAAGAATTTTTTCAATGGCATCTTTGCAAATCCAGCTGGAAGGCTTACCAGGCCCCTAACCTCTGGTATTAGCCTTCCGATAAAGACTGCAAAAGCGCCGTTCCTAGCGAACCATGAGTCGAAAGCCTCAACGCTCCCTTTTTTCAGATGGAATTTGTCGAGGTGCTTGTAGACGATGTCCTTGCCGACGAAGTAGGCTATGTAATAGTCTATTGCCATGCCTACAATTGCAGCGAAGAAAGTCACGAAGAAAATCGCGATGGGGTTGAAAACGCCCTTCGCAACTAGCAATCCAGAGAGCGGAAGAACTACCTCACTTGGTATCGGCAGCGAGGCGTACTCGAGGGTCATCAGCACAAAGATAGCAAGGTAGCCGTAGCTGTATATGAAATTTGTAATATGGATGCCTAATGAGCCCAATATCGAGGCGACAGCGAGGAACATTTACTTACCAAAAGCAGGGATACTTCGTTACCAATATATAAGAGCTTAACCGACAAGAATCCTTCAGGTAGCAGGAAATGAGGTCTGTAAAGTTCTACGAGTCAACAAACACAGTGAAGCTTATCCCGGAGTCGTTCGAGGATCTCTACCTACTTGCCATGATAATCTCTTCGCACGACAAGGTCTCTGCGCACAGCTACAGGAGGTTCAAGGCAAGCGAGACAGACACCGGCGAACAGAAGGAGGTCTTCGTAAAGCTAGAGGTGGAGAAGACTGAACTGGACAAGGGTGCTGGCAAGCTAAGGCTTGTCGGCAAGATACTGGAGGGAAGGCCGGAGGAGTACGTCAAGATAAACAGCTACCACACCCTTAGCGTGGGAGACGGAGACCAGCTCGAGATAGAGAAGGCAGGATGGAACGGGTTCATAATAAAGAGGCTCAGGCAGGCGGTTGCCGAGTCGAGAAGGCCTCGGCTTGGCATCATAGCACTCGATGACGAGAAGGCCACCATCGCATACGTGAAAGGGTACGGGATAGAGCTCACAGGTGAGCTCTACAGCCACCTGAGCAAGAAGATGAAGGAGAAGGACTTTGAGAAGCAGAAGATAGTGTATTTCAACGAAGTCATCGAGACTGCAAAGAGGATGAGCGTCGACATAGTCATATTAGCAGGCCCCGGCTTCACCAAGGACGATATAAAGAAGTACATAGAGACGAATTCCATAGCTGTCCCAAAGAAACTGGTCTACGTACCTGCCAATGACGCAGAGAGGTCAGGCATAAGGGAGGTCATGAAGAGTGAGGCTGTCTCCAAGCTCCTCGAGAGCGAGCATGTGAAGAGAGAGTTCGAGTACCTTGACATCTTCTTCAGGGGACTGAGGACAAGAGGCGCGATCCACGGCATAGAGAATGTCATGGCTGCAATAAAGGAGTACAGCGTAGGCATCATACTCGTAAACGACTCAATGCTGAACCGTGACGAAGTTAAGGCTGTGCTAGAGGAAGCTGACAAATCCGGTGTAAAAATAGAGATCTTCAACTCCGAAGACGAGGCCGGCGGCCAGCTCAGCGCCTTCAAGGGCATCGCAGCGATAGAGAAGTCGCTGCTCAGGTAACTATGCTATTAGCGCTTATTTTCGCGGCCTGGATTCCACTGCCGCAGACGTTTGACCACTCTACTGCAAACCTGTACAGTCCTTTTGTGAGCGTCACAACGTTAGATGAGGATTCTGTTGCTCCAGTTGACCATAGAGCGTTGCCAAAGACACTGTTCCATGAACCGCCCTTCACCTGGTAGTAGAATGCAACTGCATTAGTGGCATAGGCATTGAATGACACCGGCGAATTGGCTGGGAGATAAAACGCAGTGGAGGCAAGGGAGAAGCTCGAGTTGTAAGGAGAAGAGCATGATATGGAGTTGGTGTTCAGATACGCGAGGCTGCTCGGGAACTGGATTACGTTGACGCCGAAATAGTTGCCGCTGGACCCTGTTGTCCCGAACGCATATTTTATCGCCGTATAATTCCACACCGCCTCCCAGTCATCGTTCTGCACGACAGTGTAGCTGCTAGGTATGCCAGGCTGCGAATTGTAAGGCACAATCTGGGCTGTAGCGTTTCCTACTGCAGCCGCGACGCTGAAGATAGGAGTCGCAAAAGTCTGCGTATAGGTGTAGAAGGAGCCGCCGTATATGACGCTCAGGTTGCAAGAGGAGATGAGCCCGCTGACAGGAGAGTTGCACTCGCTTGCATAGAGTGTGTAGAAGCCAGTTACTGGGGATCCCTGGCCCTGCCCAGCTGAGATGTTGAAGAGGCAGGTAGATTCCTGTCCAGGCAGCATGAATGCAGGGGAGCAGACGCCTGAATAGTTCTTGCTTGCGACGACTACGTTCGCGCTGGTTACGTTTATCGCAGCCGACTGCCCGTTGGATATTGAGAACGCAGCGAGGGCATAGCCAGCTACGCTATTCGAGTAATAGCTTACAAAGTTGCAGTTCAGTCCCGAGAAGGATGCGCACTGCGACCTTATGTCAGCCTTGGTTGTCGATGTTATTGAAAAGATTATAATTAATGCTGCGGCTAAGACTATCAGGAGAAAGCTGTATACATTAAGGAACTCAAGCGCAGATTGGGCTTTCATCTCAACAATCGATAATGAAATATATCCATTTATATATTATATTCATGTGAGGAAAATGCTCGACAGGATAAAGGCGAAGAAGCTGGGACAGGTCTTCCTTGTTAACAGGAATATAGCTGAGGCTGAAGCTGAGCATGCCCACGGCAAATCTATACTCGAGATAGGCCCCGGGCATGCAATGCTGACAACAGAACTCTGCAAGAGGGCAAAGTCAGTCATCGCCGTGGAGAAGGACCCATCGATCTACAGGGAACTGAAGAGCACAATGAATTATCCAAACTTAATGCTAATCAACGCTGACTTCCTTGATTTCGCCAAGGATGAGGCTTCTAGCCACAAGATAGACATGCTTATAGCAAATGTTCCTTACGGCCTCTCGAGCAAGGTCATAGAGTGGCTTGCCGATACGGGCAGCGAGGCGGTGCTCTGCCTCCAGAAGGAGTTCGTCGAGCGTATGCTCTCGAGCGAAGGAACAAGGGAATACTCCAACCTCAGCGTCATGTCAGCGCTCTCCTTCAGCATAACAGAGATAATGAATGTTGACAGGGGAAACTTCAGCCCAGTGCCGAAGGTGGACTCTGAGATCATCTACCTGAAGCCAAAAAGCAAGAGGCCGAAGAAGGATGAACTGAAGGTAATCTCGATACTTATGCAGCACAAGAAGCGGACTCTCAGGAAGGCGCTGATAGACTGCAGGGCTTTTTTTAGCTCCACAAAGGGAGAGATGTCAAAGCTGTCCGATACTTTGGGAATGGGAGAGAGGCGCATCTTCACTATGAGCCCAGCTGAGCTCCTCTCGCTGGCAGGAAGGATACTCTCGCTTCAGAAAGAGTAGTAAGGCTTCTGCGCCTCATTGAATATGATGCTGTTTTTCACCCTCGCAGAAAACTCTTTTTCAGCATTGGCCGACCCTTCCTTGCCAAGCAACGCCTTGTAGTGCATCGGTGCCACATTCTTAGCATCGATGCTAGCCGCAGCCTCTATCGCCTCATCTAAACTCATGGTGTATGTTCCACCCATTGGCAGAAGCGCAAGATCAGCCTTCACCTCTCTCATCTCCTCGATAAAATCGGTGTCTCCAGCGTGGAAGACGCTCTTCTCAGCCTCTACTATGTAGCCAACCCAGTCGCTTGCTTTAGGGTGGTAGCTAAGCCTCTCTTTGCTTGTGTTGTAAGCTGGCATGGTGCTGAACCTGATGCCGTTAGAGCTATAGCTGGACCCTGGTTCAACTCCTGTAACTTTTCCGACCTTGATTTTTCCCACGCTGTCCTTCGGTACAAATATCTCTGTCTTTTCAGTAGCTATCTTCTCTATGTCTTCGGAGCTGCAATGATCAAAGTGCGGATGGGTGATGAGTATTGTGTCAGCCTTCTCCTTGACTGTTGTAAGCCTGAAAGGATCTATGTAGACATTTTTCTTCTTTACTTCGAGCAGAAAGGATGCATGCCCAAGCCACTTCAGGAATTCGAAAGCCATTCTATCACTACAGTAAACACAGCTTAAAGATATTAAAGCATTATTCAATCCTTAGCCTGCGCAGCGTGGTGACCTTCGCAACCTCGACTATTGGGACGAAGAGGAGAGAGAGTCCTACGACTACAAGTATGGCTGTGGGACTGATCTTTGCGACCAGCACCCCATAGTAAGAGAGCAGTATGCCTGCTATGATGCTTGCAACAGAGACGCCGGCAAGAATTGGGCTCGGAGCAGAGCTCCAGACGAAGCGCCTCTCCCTGAGGTTGAATATAGTCAGCTTGTCGGAGATGTTGAATAGCAGGAAAGCAGCTGTCTGGAACTGCACCGTAGCCAGTCCGAGATAGCCTGCTATTGGATATAGCAAGAGAGCCTGAATCCCAAGTATCCCTCCGACTATGGCAGAGGTGATGACAATTGACCTTATCCTCCAGGTGTCAGGCTTTCCTGAATACCACGCTATATCAGTGGAAATCGAGATATTTGCTATGTCGTTGGTGAAGAAGAGCAGGATAAGCAGGAAGGGAGTTATCGCAACGAATCCGCGCAGTGCAACGAAGAGAACTGAGACGAATATCAGTATCTGGAAAACCCTGGATATCTTGGTCATCGTATAGGTGAGCATACGCTCGAAGATCCTCCTGCTCTCCTTGACTGCTGATATAATGACCTCTATGCCGCTCTTAGTAAGGACAAGAGCGGCTGCGCTTTTTGCTACGTCAGTCGCGCTAGAGACCGCTATGCCGACCTCGGCCTGCTTGAGAGCTGGCGCATCGTTTATCCCATCTCCTGTCATGCCTGTTATCCTGTGGCCCTGTTGCAACGCCTTAACTATCATGTATTTATCCTCTGGATAGATGTTCGCAAAGCCGTCTGCGCTGCTCACCTTCTTAGTAAGAATCCTCTTTTTTGCGAGGCTTACCGAGCCTATGTCGATTATCTCCCTTCCTATTCCCAGCTCTGCGCTTATCTCTTTTGCAACAGCGACGTTGTCTCCTGTGAGCATCTTTGTCTCCACGCCGAAGCCCTTGAGCTCCCTTATCAATGCACCTGCATCCTCTCTTGGCTCATCGTAGAGCGCTATGATGCCGACGAGTCTGAAGCCCTTTCCGTTGTTGACAGCAACCGCAAGGCTCCTGAAGCCCTTTTTGGCGAAGCCAGAGACTATGCCATCGAGCCTCTCGTTAGAGACACGCTCCAGTCCAGATGCGCCAGCAACTATCCCTACAGAACCCTTGATTACCCTGTATTTCTTTCCCTTGTAGCTCACTGCTGCCTCTGTCTTCTTGGTAGAAGCGTCGAAAGGAGTGAATGAGAGCTGCCTGCCTGTGCCTATCTTTCTCTGTCTCGCGTAGTTCAGGAGTGCGATGTCTATCGGATCCTTGTCCTCTTCCCGCGATGCCCCAGATGCATACCTGATGACATCGTCACTGCTGCAGCCGAAAGACACCACCTGCCTTACCGCCATCTGGTTCTTGGTAAGCGTACCTGTCTTGTCTATGCAGATCACGTCCATTATCGCTGTGTTTTCTATCGCATCCAGCTTGCTCACGAGTATAGATTTGCTCGCGAGCTTCTCTGCTCCCAAGGCCATCGAGACGGTGAAAGCGGTAGCAAGCGAAACAGGCACAGAGGCAAGGAAGACTATGAGCAGGAAAGGAAGCATACCTAGCGCATTAAGATGGATTATCGCTGTGCCGTAGGCGAAGAGAAATATTACCACGACTAGGTCAGCGAGTATGAGGTACTTCATGACATTCATGATGTCGTCGCTCATCCTGTGCCTAGGCTTCGCCGATTCGACAGATTCGGCAGTCTTCCCGTATAGCGTCTTCTCCCCTGTCCTAATCACCAGGCATGTTGCTTCGCCCTTTCTTATCACTGATCCCTGGTATAGGATCCCTGACTTATCCTTCACTACAGGCATTGATTCTCCTGTAATCGCAGATTCATCGCTCTCCAGATAGTCGCACTCTATGATCTTCGAGTCAGCAGGCACTATGTCCCCCAACCTTATCCTTACTATGTCACCGGGAACGAGTAGCCTTGCAGGGAGCACCCTCCACGTTCCTGATCTCAGCACCCGTGCCGTTGAGCTGAGTTTCTTCTTCAGTGCCTCTATCGCGTTATCGGCGCTATACTCTTCGTAGAATCCTACGACAGAGTTGAAGACGATCAGTGCAATCACTATGTAGACGTCGTTGTAGCTTTTGAGCGCAAGAGAGATGATTATTACAAGAAAAAGTAGGAATTGGACAGGCCCGTAGAACTTGCTGAGCAAGACAAGGAAGTAGTTGCGCCTCTTTTCCTCTATCTCATTGTATCCGAACCGTGAGATACGCCTTGTGGCATCGTGCTCCTCAAGCCCTTTTTTTGTGGTTCCAAGCTTCTCAAAGGCAGCTTCGACGCCAAGTCCCTCAAACTCTCCATCGCGCATGATTACGAATAGACAAAAAGGTATAAAATAAGGCTATGCAGCTGGAAGCCCATATCCCTTCACTATCATCATTGCAGCCTTCTTAGGAGGTATTTTTGTGTTGTCTATCTCAAGACTCCTTGCGAAAGGCATCTTCGAAAGGTGGTTGTATTTTCTGAGCAGCGAGTCAAGGAACTCGGCAGACCTTATCTTGTACCCTTTCCTAGACTTGCTCATCACCCTCCTAAGGAGTTCCTTCCGGTTGCAGTACAACCTAACGAAGCAGACCCTGCCCCCATGTCTTCTCACCCTCCTTACAATGTCCTTGACTATGCTGTCGTTCAGACCTTTCGCGTACGCAGATGTGAAGATGACAGAGACATTGTCCTTCGCAGCCTCATCAATCATCTCAGCGCGAAATTTGAGCACAAGCTTGTTGAACGCCTTGTTTCCGAACCCGAATACCGACATCACGAATTCTATGCTAAGCTGATTGTGGAAGAGCCTGTATCTGGTGATTCTGGAAAGCTCCTTTCCGACGGTGTATTTGCCTACTCCTGGAGGGCCGTAGATGTAAACTAGATCCATCAAACCGCATAGAATTAGAAACGCAGGTTTAAAGGAACTTATGCTTCTCCGAGAATATCGCCGAACGACCTGCAGAAGTATCTCACAGACTGAGTGACCGATTTCTTCCCCTTCTCTGTCAGGGAATACGTTATTATCTTTCCGCTCTTACTGCCTTTCACAAGTCCGTTCCTGCTAAGTTCCTTTAGTGCCGGATAGATTGTGCCTGGCTTAGGTTTCTCACCCCTCCTCTTCTCTATCTCCTCTGCTATCTGCTCGCCATGCATCCTCTTCCTGGAGAGAAGCCAGAGTATCTGAAAAGAGAGAAGGCCTCTCATGTCGCATCCGTAATTCTTCATCGAATATCACTTGACTATATATAGGACATGCTATATATTTAAATACCTTCCCGCTGTAACATACGATGTCCTATATGGGCGCGTGATTGAATGTGCGGATGCAACGAAATGGGCGGAATGAGAAGCTTTCTGACAAAGGAAGAGAAGTTGGAAATCCTCAAGACCTACAAGAAGGAACTTGAGAACGAAGCCAAGGGAGTAGAAGAGAAGATCAAGCAGATAGAGAAGAACAACTGATTTGTTTTATTAGCGCAGAAGAATACCCCGACCACTTGTGGCGGGGTGGTTAATTTCAGGAAGAGTGCCCCAACCGCTTGCGGTGGGGTTAGGGAACGAAGTTAGAGTGTCTCGCGCCTGTTGCTATCCGATGCCCCAAGG
>DAHVVD010000032.1 GCA_027328265.1 Microcaldota archaeon | reverse complement strand
TCCGGATGTCCGTGGAAGGGAAACATGGTGCCGTCCAGATCGGCGCAAAGCAGCCTCACGTCATGTTTTCCATGCAGCGGCCCTTTCGCGGAGAAACCTTCCCTTCCGCAGCGAGACCGCGCACCATGTTTGCCCGTCTTGTGGTCCATGTTTCATCCTCTTCCAATTTTCCAAACTTTTTAGGATAGGATGGAAAGAAATTTACCACTTTGCCACTTTTGTTTGAAAAACATTAGCGGAGGGCATAGATCGCTTCTCGAGCACGAAGAACCATCAAACTCTAAATAAGTTTAGTCCCAGATATTTCTGCATCTTATGGACTACGAGAAGGACTTCACCGATGTCTTCGCAAACACAGCCAACGGCAAAGTCCATTATAAGCACCACAAAGGCTCGAAGTATCCTATATTCTTCCTCCATGGGCTCGCTGGCAACATTAAAACGTGGACCAGGCTTGTTGGCCACCTTCCCGATTATCTCGACGTCTACCTTGTCGACCTGATTGGTCATGGTTTATCAGATGCACCAAACATACGATACACATTAGGAGTACAGATAGACGCAGTGAAGGAGATACTGAAAAAGGAGAAGATAGATTCTCCTTACTTCTTCGGCCATTCATATGGCGGATGGATTTCAGCCACATACGCACTCCATAACAAGACCAGTGGCATAGTACTCGAAGATTCTTCTGGCCTGAGAGATTTCTACAACACCGTGCAAGGAAAAGAGGCAAGGATACAGCACAAGGAGGACCTCCTTGAAAAGGCAATGATGCTCGATGCAAAGAAGCACGTGATAACCTCCGTGCTCGATGATGAATTCGTAGAAGGACAGTTTACCAAGGAAGATCTGGAAAGAATAACAGTTCCTTCTATGGTTCTCTGGGGCGAGAATGACAGAGTCATTTTCACCAAATACGCTTCGATTTTTGCAGAGGGCCTGAAGAACAGCACCCTTCATGGCATAAAAAGCGCGAAGCACACACCCCATTATACCCATTCTGAATTAGTTAGCAAGCTCCTCCTTGACTGGCTAGGAGCCGTTGCTTGAACTGCTTGCTCCGAGTGGCCCTGGATATGTATCAGTGACTGCACAGTAATAATTCTCCGCAGTGCAGCTTATGTTTCCAGCAAGCACGAAGAGCGGGCATGCCCTTGATTTATTCGAATATATCTTACTCCTCTGAGCCGTGAATTTCCCAGAGTACCTGCTATTTATGCAGACGAACTGGCTTGGCTCGTTATTGTTGCAGTATGAGATTGACTCACGCACGCATTGCGAGCCGCTTATGACATAAAAAGTTGTGAGGTTCACAGTAAACCCTGCCGCTATCGAGTTGTTCAGCTCTGCACCGACTCCTATCTCAGAGTGTCTGGTAATGACATTAGGGGTTGTCGAATTAGGCCCTCCGGTTTTAAGAGTATTTGCAGAGCTGTTGCTTGGCCCTGTAATTTGCCCCATCTTTCCCAATGCATGGCTGAATAGTATCATGCCGCCGACTATGACTACAAGCAAGACAAAGGCTATTCCAATAATAGCTGCAAAGCTTATTTCTTCCCTCATCCACTCTCTAGAAGTTTATGCAACAATTTCTATAAAGCCAGCGTTTTCATTCGCTTGGCATAAGCGCGAAGACTTTTGCGTCATCAACTATATTATTTATTACTGCATATTCGTTCGGCTCGTGCGCCACATTATCCTCAGTGCACCATACCGCTGCCTGCATGCCCCTCCTCCTGATAAAAGCAGCACAGGTGCCACCTCCTATCCCGACTACTTTGGGCTTTATGCCCCTTAACTTGTATATCTTTTCACCCAATAACCTTACTATCTCACAATTCTTGTCAATCACAGGCGCAGGGTCATGTCTATTAGCAACTTCTATCTTTATCTTCACACTTCTAAACTCTTTAGCCAGTCCCACCTTCTTTATTTCATTCAAGACGTCATTAATCCTGTATTGTGGGAGGATCCTGCAATCCATGTAACAGACCTCTACACCAGGTATTATGTTAATGCTATCCACGTTCTTCTCATGCTTGGTCATCTCGAAGGTCGATGTTCCTGGTTCGAATAAACTGTTTGAAGCGTTGTATTTTTTATGGAGCACCCTATCAATCTCGCCCAGGAGCCTTATAGAGTGTCTGTAGGCATTTTCTCCCTTGTCTGGGGTGCTTGCATGTACCTGTTTGCCTGTTATTGTCATCTTTATCCATAAGCCTCCCTTCTCAGCAATCTCTATCTCACTGCCATCCTTGCAGCCGCGGTCAGGCACCACGAAGAGATCATCCTTTCTAAAAATTCCCTCATCAAGCAGTTTGCATATGCCATACTTGCTTCCGAGCTCCTCGTCAGCGACAAGCGCAACACCTATTCCATATTTCAGGTCTAAGCCTGATTCTTTCAAAACCTTCATGGCGAACATTCCCGCTATTGATCCCTGTCCATCGTCTTCTGTTCCCCTGCCGTATATCCTACCGTCCTTCACATAAGCCTTGAACGGATCTGTCTTCCAGAGAGATCTGTCACCCTCGGAGACCGTATCCATATGTCCAACTATCCAGAGGGCCCTCTTCGGGCTTCCAGTCCTTGAAACTATATTCGGCCTGATCGTCCCTGTATTGTCCTTGTAGTCATATCTTGAAGTCTTGAATCCCCATTTTCTCAACTTCTTCTCCAAAAAATCAGCGCGCTCTGATTCCCCTTTGCCGCCAGCCATTGGTGAGATAGCCCTTATGGGTATCATCTCAACCATGGTCTTAATGATCTCACTTCTGTAGCTCTCCACAAGCCTTGAAACCCTCCCGACTTCCTCTCCCATAATATCGAATACATAAAAACAAACAGGATTATAAATCTCAGCATATCATTCCTAACATGGTCCTAAAAATAAAGAAGCAGATCCAAGACAATGTGCATGGCTACATCAGCCTGACCGAGAGCGAGATGGGCGTCATAGACACCCCAATCTTCCAGCGCCTCAGGAACATAAAGCAGCTCGGCGCGACCTACTTGGTTTACCCTGGAGCGATGCACACAAGGTATGCCCACAGCCTCGGCACTCTCTTCATGATGGACCTCTTCCTGAGGAGCAGCGTCAAGATGGAGGTGAGCGACGAGGACGCAGAGAAGCTGAGGCTCGCAGGAATGCTTCACGACATAGGCCATTACCCTTTCTCGCACACTCTCGAGCACACAATAGTCGAGAGCCTGAAAGGCAAGAGCCACGAGGAATTCGGCACCGAGATAATAAAGAAGTTCCTTGCTGAGAAACTCGAGAATTACAGCGTGGAGGAGATCACAAGGATAATATCTGGCAAGGGGAAGAAGGAGTTCGGCATGCTCCTCTCGTCCTCTCTCGACGCGGACAAATCCGACTACATGCTGCGCGATTCCTACAACACAGGAGTGCCTTACGGAAAGGTTGGGATAGCAAGCCTGCTCAGGCTCATAACCTTCGAGAGGGACAAGATCATCTTCGAGAAGGACGCATCTCCAGTAGAGAACTTTCTGCTCGGCAGGTTCCACCTTTACAGGACAGTAATGCATCACAAGACAGCCCTCGGCTTCAACCTCCTTCTGCAGGGAATATTCAAATCCATGGTCGAGGACGGCAGCATAACCAATCCAAACCTTCTTCTTGACGATTACGGGGAACTGCTTGGATACACTGACGACCTAGTCATGCAGTCTATGCACTCCTATCTGCGCAATGGGAGCAACGAGATCACGAAGGAGATGATACGCATGTTCACTTGCAGGGAGCCCCTTGAGGCCGCATACATGGAAGCTGACCTTGTCGAAGGAAACAAGGGATCGAAAGAAAGGGAGGCGATCAAAAAACTTCAGCAAGACAGTTCCTTCCGCAAGGAGCTGGCAGAGAAGGCTGGCATAGAACAGGAATGGATCTTCCCAGCGGCACTCAGGCTTAATTTCATAGAGGAGGAGAGCGAGATATACATAAGGAAGAGGGAGGGCCTCGTGCCGCTAAGCAAGGGCAATGCTGTGATACTTGACCTTCTTCTCGGCAAGACGCTGCACGATTCAAGGATCTACACTAAGCGCGGGTACGGAAAGAAAGTAAGGGAAGCTTTCGCAAAGATGGTCTGAGATGGAAGTAAACTCGCTCGAGGTACGCCGACACTTCGTAAATGACCTTAGCGAAACTATCAGCACTACATATTCAGAGGCCTGCAAGGAATGGGGCACTATGCAGGTAGACATAGAGAACTCGATAGTAATACCAAAAGAGGAGAAGGGAGACTTCAGCTCTTCAATCTCATTTGCACTTGCTAAACGCGCAAAGAACTCGCCAATGAAGATAGCCGATGAGCTTGCAAAGGCGCTAAGCAAGACGATAGAGAAAAACGGCGTAGTTAAAAAAATAATTAGCGAGAGCGGCTACATAAACATCTGGCTCGGCGAAGCCGTATATGGAAAATACGTTATAGACTCAGTAATCAAGGAAGGCGCAGGTTACTCCAATTCTGAGCGCGGCAAGGGAAAGAGCGTGATACTTGAATACCCGAGCGTAAACCCGAACAAGCCCTGGCACATAGGGCACCTGAGGAACGCGCTTCTCGGCGATTCGATATCCAGAATAATGAAGGCATGCTCATACAAGACAGAGCGCGAGGACTACATAGACGACCTAGGCCTCCAGATGGCCGAGATACTCTGGGGACTCAAAGACGCGAAGGTAAAAGGGAGAAAGAAGTACGACCAATTCCTGGGAGAGGAGTACGTCAGGATAAATAAGGAGATAGAGGAGAAGAAGGCTGAGGGCGAGATAACTTCTATATTGAAGAGAATGGAGGAGAAAGAAAGCAAGGAATCCAAAGAAGTGAGAAAGATAGCAGAAAGAAGCGTAAGGGCACAGTACGAGACCGCCTTCTCTTATGGAATATACCATGACGTTATGGTCTGGGAGAGCGACATACTTAGCAATGAGCTGCTAAAGCTGGCCATGGAACTGCTCGCGAAGAAAAAGATAAGCAAGATGCCGAAGGAAGGGAAGTACGAAGGCTGCACAGTAATCGAAACGAATGACGCTGACGAGAACGGAGAGAAGGTGAAGGTCTTCATAAGGAGCAACGGCGTCGCCACATATATAGCGAAGGACTTCGCGTTCCATCTCTGGAAGTTCGGGCTGTTAGGTGCAGGCTTCAAGTACAGCAAGTTCATGGAGCAGCCTGACGGAAGTGCTCTATATTCAACATCCAAAGAGGGTGAGAAACTCGACTTCGGCGGAGTTGGCATAGTTGTAAATATAATAGGCTCGGAGCAGAGATATCCCCAGGGAGTCCTAAGGGAGGTGTTGAAATCGATGGGCATGGCAAAGGAGGCAGAGAGCCTTGTACACATAGCTTACGGAGAAGTGGGCGTGAAGGATGGCACGCTCAGCGGAAGGACTGGCGGCTGGCTCGGTGAAGGAAGGAACCTCACAGCTGACGACCTCCTGAAGGAGATGCAGAAGAAGACCCTTGAGATAGTTAAGAACAGCGAGAAGATAAAGGAGCACGCGAACGAGGAAGAGATAGCAAAGAAGGTGGCGCTCTCAGCAATAAAGTTCGAGTTCCTGAGGATAACTCCTGAGAAGAAAGTGACATTCGAGTGGGAGAAGGCGCTAGACCTCAGCGCGAACAGCGGGCCCTACTGTATGTACATGTACGCAAGAGCCTCGAGAATACTTGAGAAGTCGGGATCGCAGCAAGGAAACCTTAAACTTAAGGAGCCAGACTACGAGAGAATAACACGGGGCCCAGACTTCGAGCTGATAAAACTCATAGGATCAGCTCAGGAACGGCTGGAGAAGGCGTGTGCAGAGTACAGGCCAGACATGCTCGCAGACTACCTCATAGAGCTCTCGCTCCGCTTCTCTAGCTTCTACGAGAAGATGCCTGTGCTTAAGGGAGAGGAGTCCAAGGCAATAAGAATAGGAATAGTTTTAGCCACAAGACAAGTATTATATAATATGATGAGCCTATTGGGTATCCAGACCGTGGAACAGATGTGAAGCGGTCAATGGGTCCGTAGCTCAGCTTGGATAGAGCGACACCGTCCTAAGGTGAGGGCCGCGGGTTCAAATGGACTTTTGAGAGAATCAAAAGTTATGAAAATCCCGCCGGACCCGTAATGGTCATAGAATGGCAGAGAAAAAAGCGATAAAGGAACCTAGCGTCGTGATAAAGCCCATAGGGAGGTTTGGCGGGCTCGACTCGATACACGTTGCAATGGGAGTCCTGATACTCATACTGATAGCGCTCCTTGTTGTTGTGGCATCTACAAAACCTGCAATCCTGCTAACTAACAGTACCTCCTCGCTAAACTGCGCATACGGGGCGAAGTCAGGTGCATGCGTACAGTCCATTCATACTCAGGCAGAGGTCAAGATAGCAGCAGAGAGGTTTATAGCAAGCTACAGCAACGTAAACACCTCACTCTCCCTTCTTCCGTACATAACAAACGTGAGCTCCATGGCTTTCTCATACAGCCAGCAGACAGGAAAATGGTATGTAGTGGTGCCTGGAAAGAATCCGGCGACAAACACGACCTTCGATTTCACGATGATAATAAACGACAGCAGTCTTGCTGTGACTCCACTGATACAGACCATCACACCTTCAATCCTCTCAAACGAGACAGTTGTTTCGCAAGGCGTAATCAAGGAAGCAGGGAAGCCAGAATGCACTGTTACAAATCCCCTCCAGGTTTACTGGTTCATGGATCCTTACTCCACAGGTTCTGTGGCAAGCCTCTCGCAGATGGTCTCCTTACAGAAGCAGTATTCCTCGAAGATATCAGAGCAGCTTGAGATACTCTTCACGCAGTCATCACAGAACATAGCTGCAACCAACGGCGTGAACAACACTCTTGCGCTGGGCAGTTACCTCTTCTGCGCCTCGCAGCAGCCAAACTTCCCTGACTTCGCGAGCTCAATCAACAAGACATATACAGGAAGCTACATCTCGCCAACCCAGTTGGCTGCCATAGCAGGCTCCTCTGGCCTTAACAGCAGCGAGCTCACAAGCTGCCTCTCATCAGCTCAGACACTCATAAACAGGCAAGCTCTCTTGGCCAAATACTACAACATAAGCGCTTCCCCTTCAATAATAACAGACTGCCAGTATCTCTCGATACCACAGACAGAAGGAGATGCGATACTCTACGCAAACAGCAGCATATAATCTTAATTCATAGAAGGCGAGACTACTATATCCCCCATTTCAATTATAGGCATTGAGGCATTACCACTTTCTTTTCCAAGCACTTCAACGATAGCCGAAAAGGCTCCAAGTAGATCCTTAAAAGATCCAACGTTTGCTATCCTATTCGATATATCTTTCCTAGATTTTTCCATCCCGCTTCGGACACAAATATCCGAATAGTTAAATAGCTCATAGGCCAGAATTTTTGCTGCTGCCAATGGTGCAGAATAGAGGTTCTTCTCAAGCTTTTCCATAAGTTCAAGCCTCAACTTTGTATTCCCCCTTTCATAATAGCCCTCGTTAGGATTCTTTAGCACCTCTGGATGTAGATTGCGTAGCTTTTCTGTAAGAATAGGAACCGCTTCAGGGCTTACAACAATGGCCACTGCAAATTTTTCAATGCCTCCCTCTAGCTCACTTCCTATCATCCTAATCGCACTCCTAGCCATTGAAGAGTATCTTACAATCTGATATTCAGCATTCCGTATACATTCAAAGACCACACTACCGAACTCGCTGCCAAAATATTTTATCACACCGCTGCTACTGACAATGTTATTCATCTCCCTAGCCTTTCTTTCCAGTCTCTCTACCTCTTCAGCCCTTGGTTCAAAATTATCTATAAAATAAACCCTGGCTCCAGTATCCACTAGCCTCTTGAAACCAAGAAGCATAGACTTCAGATATCCTGTGACTGGCTCTCTGTTGCCGTTTATCCTCTCTGCGGCGTTTAGGACCTCGTCTTCTGTTAGGTGCTCCAATCCTCTTAAGACATTTGAAAAGCGACTCTCTGGTATCGAAGTGCCTACAACAAGCCTTCGTTGCCTTTTTATCTCATCAAGCAGGCTTATCGCGCCTTCAGAATTCTCCCTATTCCGCCTAGTAGGTATTAGGTACACTGCTGGGCTCCTGTCTATGCCCTCATGTCCCTTGTCCAACTTTCTTTCTATAATGGTGCTGCGCTTCTTCTGGTCTACTGGAGTTATTGGCATACAATCTCGATCATCAATTCCAATTTTCAGATATATAAACTGCATGGAGTTTGAGGAAAAATTCATATAAGTTAGTTATATATCATTTATAGATGAATCATCTTATTGTAGGGATAGACACTGGGAAGACAGGAGCAATTGCATGTTTAGACCTTGAGGGCAAGCCGCAGAAACTCGTCGCATCCACTTCTCCTGATCTCGCATGGTTCGTGGAGAAGATACGAGAATTAGGCTCTCCAGTTGTCATAGCCAGCGACAAAAAGAAGAACAATGACACAGCCGCGAAGCTAGCCTCGATATTCGACGCCGCGCTCTATACTCCAAGGGAGGACATAAGCGTGGAGAGAAAGAAGGAGCTCGCGAGGAAATGGAAGATAGGCAACATACACCAGCGCGACGCCCTTTCAGCAGCGGTCTTCGCCTACAACCATTACGCGCCGAAGCTCAACCAGGCTGGAAGGATAACTAAAGGGAGCGTGACCTCAGAAGTCGACAGGATAAAGGCACTCGTGATAAAGAAGCACTCGATCAGCGAGGCCATAGAAAGGAGAGAATCTGGAAGGTTTGTGAGGTAATCAAGGCCACAATACAGTGAAAGTATTTTAATCCTTAACTCTTCCCTATTTTTAACGATTAGCTGAAGACCATCTGGTTTTACGTCTATAACTTAACTTCGCCACTTCGTACTAACCACGTGGCCTAACTCAATTCGCCATTTCGACTTTTACCAGCGCAGATTGAGGTTTTTATCCCCACATTTCAATGGAAAATCGCCCAAAATTGCCTTAATTGGAGGTGAAAGATTGCTAACGACCCTGTTCTTTACAATAATCTCTTGGTATCTTTCCAGTAGGATGGGGAACAGTCTTCCTATCTTCTGCATGTCCCCATAAAGAGACCTTTCACCTGGTTCACCATCTATTCCCAACAATCCGAACTTTTCGGGCGCAGAGGTCGGCAATAACTGATGCACAGAAACCGTGTCCTCTATTCTATCTGCCAGGAAGAGTTTTGCGATGCCAACAAAATTTTGGGTCTCCAGCCTCTGTTTCCAAAGATGCCAGATATCAGACCGATATCTTTTTCTACTTTGTCTATCACACTTATACTGCCTAAAGGTAGTGTTACGTTTTCCATTAAATCAATAGAATTCGTGATCTCCTACCTTAAAGGTTTTTATGAAGTGGTGAAGTTAATTATTAACTTACCCTGAGAAGGCTACTACGATGACGGCTCAGACCTCTATTGCACATGGTATCTTAGGCAGCGACGGCAATACAGTTATCTATCTAGGAATTGCAGTCCTCCTAATCACTATTGCTATTATATCCTTTTACCTAGCCAGCAGCTCGCATCCGCACACGAAACCACCTTCAAATTCCACTACGAATTCAACAACACCCCCTGACACTCCGAGGGCCATCTTCCTCAGCGATGCCAAGAAATTCACCCAGGCAGGTTCTCTCCACCTC
>DAHVVD010000026.1 GCA_027328265.1 Microcaldota archaeon | reverse complement strand
TACGGGCGAGCGGACAAGGAGAAGAGATCGATAAGGAACATAGTTCATGTCTCGGACAGCCAAGAGTCTGCGGAGCGCGAGATAAAGGTATGGTTCACTCCTTCTGAACTCTTCAAGTACAAGAACTTCTTCGGCTGACTGTTTTATTCTATTGCCTGAGACCATTCTTTAGATCAACGTCTGTTGGTTGTGCTCTATTAGCAGTCTCTCTTTTTGGCGTGGCCACTTCGTGGCCTCCGTTGCTCTCCTCGATGTATTGCGCCACCCGCAACTCGACCCCAGCCCTGCAGTCGAGATCGACGCTCCGCCCGTCGTAGCCGCCGCCGCGAACCACGAAGCCAGCGTATGCACCTTCAGCGCGATATAGATAAAGAGCATTTTGATCTGAAGAGCTTACCTGCTTCCCGTGGGGTATCATTGTGTCTTCATGAGGCAGATACCACCCACTTGTCTTAGGATAATTTTTGACCACTATTATATTTTTTTCCATGGTCAATACGCCGTTTTTGACGCCGTTTTGGAATGTATAATCTGAGTACTCGCAGACAAGCGCTACGTCTTTCATGCCTCGGAACCTTTCTGGAATTGGTACAACTACATCATCAAACTTAACCGTCGCTCCAAGTTTCTTACCTGGGTCTTCTGCAACGACTATTGTACCGGTACGAAAATCTCCTCTTAAACCGCCACTTCTTAGAAGAGGGCTTACATCCTTGTTGCTAGGCAGTGTCTTGGTTTTTGCAAACTCCATTGTTTGTGGAAAGGTCAATCTTTGCTCTAATAGTGCTATCCTTAAACCTGAAGGTGTTGTTGCCATTTTAACACGATATAATATGTTTTTCTGATTTATAAGCGTTTCTCCCCTTTTTAAACATTTGCTTTTGCTCGACGTAAAAATAGACTGGCTGCTTCTAGACCTGCATGCCCAGCCTTGCCTCCTCGGAGATCATCTCGGGGTTCCATGCTGGCTCCCAGACGAGGTCGACGTTCACCTTCCCTATGCCATGGATGTGCTCTAGCCTGAGCTGCACGTCTGCCATTATTATGCTGGTGACGGGGCACATGGGGCTCGTCATGGTTATCCTAAGGTCGACGTCGGAATTAGGGCTTATCGAGATGTTGTAGAGAAGGCCGAGGTCGATTATGTTTAGGCCTATCTCGGGATCAACAGTCTTCTTGAGCGCCTCTATCACATCTGACATCGTGACTGCCATGCTGGTACATGGTATTTAGAATATTTAAAACCAGCGATATGGTTAGCCCGCTAGGAAGGCGCGCAGGCGATTGAGGACGTCATCCAAGCACACTTGTTGTTGCTTGAGCAGACGTTGCCTCCCTGGTCGATGTTGCTGCTCTGGTTAGTGGAATATTGCGCGCAGTCTATTCCGTAGAGCGAGCCTGTGAGATGGTTGTTCTGGAGGAGGTTGTCCTGGGTGTTTATCAGGTATAGGCCGAGGCTTGACCTGCTTGCTGTGTTGTTGAATATCTTGAAGTCCATTCCTCCGGAAATCTCTATGCTCGCGTTGACATTGGTGAAGCGGTTGTTCTGGATTGTTCCGTACTTCGTGTTCTGCGAGTATATGCCGTAGGAGGAATTGGTCACGAATACATTGGTTACAGATGGATAGGTCGTGTTGCTGAACGATGCGGCGTAAGTGGAGTTGAATATCGTGTCGTTGAGAAGCGTCGTGCCAGGCGCTGTGCTCTCGATTGCTGTTGTGAAGCCCCTCAGGTAGCAGTTCTCTATGGTCACGCCTGTTGCGTTCTTGACATCTGCGAAGATCCCGCCGTTGGTGGCGAGCACTGTGTGGTGGTTGCAGTTTATGACAGTATTGTTCGCCTTGGAGAAGCTCGAGTCGTATATGTTGTAGCAGCTCTCTCCTACAGTGTAGAGCATGTCCTCTGTAAGCGTGACTGTAGCTGAGCTGCTTATCGCCGAGCACTGCTGCGTTATCTGCGGGTCTGTCTCGACCAGCCAGATGCAGCCGCTCTTGGTTATGCCGGTGTTGGTCAGGCCGGTCTCAGCGTATATTCCGGTGCTGCTGCCTGAGCAGGAGTAATCGGTGTTGCCGTTTGAGAGCGCGGTGTTGTTGTAGACTGCGTTCTGGATGGAGTTGTTGAATTGGAAGCCATAATCTGGGTTTGAGCTTGCAGTGTCCTGGGTAAGAAGGTTCCTATCCGAACCTAGCAGCGCGAACCCTGTGGCCGAGACTATCCCGCTGCTTGCTGTGTCGTTCTTCAGGACGCCATTGTCTAAATTAGTCGAATTGAATCCGTATTTGCTGAATAGCGCTACCTTGACCCCGAAGATCTGGCTGAAGTTGGAGTTGGCCAGTGAGATTCCTGTGCTGACGTTCTGTATGCTCATGTTGGAGAGTGTTAGGTACTTTGTGCCTGAGGCAGCTACGCCATCCGTGTAGCGCTGGACCCTGCAGTTCTTCACTGTGACATTGCTGGCGTTCTCTATCAGGAAGCCGCTGCCTGAGCCTGGGCCGTTGAGTATGTTGCCCCTGCAGTTGAAGGCCACGTTGCTCGCCTTGATGGTTATGCAGTTCAACTGCGCGGAGAGTATGGCGCTTGGCATCGAGTAGTTGCCCTGCACTGAGATTGTGCCGCAGTTGGAGATCGCGTATGAGGTGATCGGCGGAAGCACGCGCTGGTTGCACGATGCCCAGTTGCAGTCCGTCACGCCGCACTGGTTGCCCTGGAAGGAGTTGCCAGAGGAGTTGTACTCCAGCGCCGAACAGTAGAAGTCTCCTTTAGTGTTCGAGAAGAGCTTGTTGTTGAGGAAGGTGTTCTGCGATCCTGTGTTCAGGTATATTCCGTAGGTGTTGTTGTTCGAGTTCACTCCATTGAAGAGAGCCGTGGCCAGCTCGTTCGTGTAGACGCCGTAGGTGTCGTGCGAGTAGGTCGAGTTCGAGACCGTGGTGCTGGTGTCGTTGGCAAGGTAGATGCCGTAGGTGCTCTTTGTAGCAGTGGTTCCGGTCACGTTGCCGCTGAAGATCCCGGAGAGGTAGATTCCGTATGTTGTATTGTACAGTTTGCATCCCGAAACGGTTATGTTGTAGGTGTTTTGGGCAAGCACTCCGTACCATGCGTTCGAGATCTGGTTGTTGTTGCATTCGAGCTTGACATTGGGCGAGTTTATCGCTATGCATGGGCTCTCCGATGAGAGGGGGTTAGAGGTGTTTATGTAGGAATTTATGTTCAGGTTGTTCTCCAGCTGGTATGTTCCAGGCGAGCGTATCACTCCGCAGGTGGAGACCTTGCTTGGGAGGATCACTGAGCTTAGGCTGGAAGGCTTGTTCGAGGTTGAGCAATAGGCGAAGTTGCAGTACTGGCTCGTGTAGCACCTCGAGCCTGAGAAGAGGTTCGAGTCGCTGAAGTTGGCGAGCGTGCTGCATGAGAGGTCGACGTTGTTAAGCTCCACTGTGTCGTTTACAAAGCTGTTGTTCCTTGAATTTAAGCCGATGCCGTAGTAGGAGTTCTGCGTGATGAGACTGTTGACTACCTTATTGCCACCTCCTCCGGATATCACTACGCCGCCAGGCTGGCTGCTTGAGCCCTCTGACTTGCTGCTCCTCACGGAGCTGTTCGTGGTGTTGTTAAGATAGATGCCTGAGATCGTTGCGTTGGCTACTGCAACACCTGAGAGAAGAGCATCTGAAGACCTGTTTAGGTAGATATCATAGGAGAACCTGGCGAATGAGAGGTTGTAGATGCTGACATTTGATACCCCAGAGAGCTCTATGCCATATGAGTACGGTGGCAGTTGGATGTAGGGGCCTGAGCCCTGTATGTACTTGTTGTTGCCCTTGATGGCCACATTGTTGCTCTTTACGTCTATGCATGGGCCCTTTGTGTTTGTTGTCTGGATGTCTCCGGAGAGACTGTAAGTTCCTGGAGAGCTTATGGTGGTGCACGAAGAAATCTCATAGGAAGTTGTGTTTGTTGCCTTTGTAGTGTTCTTAGTTGTGTTTATCGGAGGCTGAGTGACTTTTTTTATGCCCAGGTGCGTATAGGCGAGGTAAACGACAGCGAGTATAATCACTATTGCAACTATGGCGAGTACCGCCTTTCCTGCTGGTTTTGGAGTTTTTACATTGCCAAAAGAAGACGGGTAACTGGGGGTGCCGGTCGTACTGGCATTTATTGGTGCTGCAGTGGCATTCTGCTGGGCTTGGAACCTCGGGTTCCAGAAAAAGCCGCCAGACCAGTGATATTCGGATTGTGGAGAGCGCATCGATAGGCCCTAGGTTCTTACACTACCTAATAGATAATAAGCTTTTACCCCATTCTATTTATATTTATCCAACGCCCCGGTAACTCAGTGGCAGAGTGACTGCTTCGTAAGCAGTAAGTCGAGGGTTCAAATCCCTCTCGGGGCTAAAGATTCAATTTTCTCCAGGAATATTTATATATCTATAGTTCTATATATCTATAGATAATATGGCAGAGACAACCTCTATACAGTTGGATGGAGATACCAAGCTTTTGTTAGACAATGTAAAAAAGGAAATGGGGGTAAAAAGCTACGCTGCAGCGATAGCTTGGCTAGCAGAACATGCAAAAATATTAGAAAAGGGAGAAATGGGAAGTTTGCCAAAACTTAGCTCTTTCAAAAGGGAGAAAAATGACCGTTTTGATTGATAGCTGGGCGTGGATAGAATATTGGAAAGGAGGCAAATATGCAGGCAATGCAGCAAAGTACATAGAGGGGGAGGAAAGGGCCTTCGTTTCAACTATAAATTTGTTAGAGACCTACTCCTGGGTAGCAAGATCCTATGGCGAAGATATTGCAAAGAACAAAATGGAGACTATAGAAAAAAGGACATTCATAATACCTCTAGAGAAAACGATCTCGATAGAAGCAGCTAAACTGAAACTCAAGCATAAATTAGGAGTAGCTGATGCGATTGTGTTGGCAACTGCAAAGCATGTAAATGGCATTCTTATAACTGGAGATCCTGATTTTGAGGGCATAGAAAGAGTAGTCCTTATTAATAGATGATACTAGGCTTTAGCTAGAAAGTGAACTTCTGCTTTTATAAGCACCCTAGTATGCTTCGCAAATGTTTCACGGTTCAATTTTCTTGATTCGGGCTAAGCTTAATAAATAATAAAAGTCTAGTTGATCCTATGGCCGACGAGGCTAAACTGGACAAGCTGAAGAAACTCATAGAGGAAGGCACTGACCCCTATCCTTACTCTTACGACCAGAAGGAACATGCCTTGGAGATTACTTCGGCATTCGAAAAGTATGAGGGTAAAAAAGTAAGTGTCGCTGGAAGGATAGTCGGGATGAGGAGGATGGGAAGCCTTTTCTTCATGGATCTCATTGACTCAACAGGTAAGATACAGATAATAGCGAGGGAGGATTTCGCCTCGAAGAAGTCGATGGAGCTTCTTGAGCTGACAGACACGGGAGACATACTTGGCGTCAAAGGAAAGGTGATAAAATCAAAGAGAGGAGAGACGAGCGTTGACGCTGAAGAGGTAGTGATGCTCTCCAAGTCACTCAGGACGATGCCAGAAAAGTTCCATGGGCTCAAGGACACTGAACTTAGATACAGGAAGAGGCACCTTGACCTTATAATCAGCCCTAAGGCAAGGGAGGCTTTGATAATGCGCTCGAAGATTTTGAAGTACGTCAGAGATTTCCTTGATGGAAGAGGATATGTGGAATTCGAAACTCCTGTGCTGCAGTCTGTTTATGGGGGAGCTAATGCAAAACCCTTTAAGACATACCATAACGCGCTTGAGTCTGATATCTATCTTAGGATATCGGATGAGCTATACCTCAAGAGGCTGGTAGTCGGTGGGTTCGAGAAGGTCTACGAGGTATCGAAGGACTTCAGGAACGAGGACATAGACTCTACGCACAACCCAGAGTTCACCCAAGTGGAATGCTACGAGGCCTACAAGGATTACGAGGATTACATGAGGATGGTAGAGGAGCTTCTCAGCGGGATGGTAGAGGAGCTTAGGGGATCTTACGTGATAGAGTTCCAGGGAAAGAAGGTTGATTTCAAGCCTCCGTTCAGGAGGCTTTACTGGGTCGAGGAGCTAAAGAAGAAGACAGGCATAGACGTATCCCAGCTTACTGATGCAGAAGCTAAGAAGGTTGCAGAAAAGGAGAGGCTGGAGACGCCGATAAAGAACAGCTACCATGTCGCTGACGGCCTCTTTGACAAGTACATAAAGCCAGAGTTGGTAAATCCCACCTTCGTCGTCGATTTTCCTTCCTTCATGTGCCCCTTAACGAAGGACAAAAGAGGCAACAAGAAGCTGAGCGAGAGGTTCGAGCTCTTCATAGCGGGCTACGAGGAGGCAAACTCTTACTCGGAGCTCAATGACCCTGTAGAGCAGAGGAAGAAGTTAGAGGAGCAGGACGCAGAGAGGAGGAAGGGAGACTTTGAGGCCCCTCCGTTCGATGAGGATTTCGTTGAGGCTGTGGAATACGGCATGCCACCGATGGCTGGGCTGGGATTTGCAATAGACAGG
>DAHVVD010000021.1 GCA_027328265.1 Microcaldota archaeon | reverse complement strand
AGCAGAAGCTATTTAGCCGCTTGTTTTAGCTTCTCAATAACTTCATCCCAGTTTGGCCTTTTTTGTGCTGGTATGTATGCGTTTGCAGTCTTCGGCACGTTTGTATTTGAAAGTGCCTCTTTAAATTTTGCCCTATTCTTTATTCTAAATTCAGACGTGTATAACTCATGCATCCAATATAAATCATAGATATCTTTCCACTCCTTCCTTTCCTCAAATGCAGATTCCTTCTGATGGTTGAGTTCCCTGAAATCGTACATCAACGCTATTTTAGATACTGGGATAAAATCGGATGCGACCCTCCTCATTTCTATTTTTTTCTTTATCCCAAACGAGATGTCAAGTCTAACCACGTCCCTGATGCCGTCAAACTGGTATGCCATCATGAAACCTATCGAATGTTTTGTGAAAAATTCTTTCTTGATTTCCCATCCGAGCTGTCTGATATGCTTTTTGGCATCATTCATGTCTAGATCAGTATCATAATCTAGGTCATCAGAAAACCTCTGATGGTCGCTCAGGTAACCTTTGTTTATGGCCGTGCCGCCTTTCAACACAAATCTTTCTATTCTGGCGGATTCCATCAGCTCGAAGAGGAAGGCCTCTTTGACTACAAAATTCAAGCTTAGTCCGGCCCTTGCTGCGTAATCCCGCAACTCATCGATTTTAAAAGCTATTGTTGCCACCATGACATAATCACCTCCTTCCCTACGTTATCTATAATTTTCCATTCCGCCACGTATGTGCCGCTCCGTCTACCGCTAAGATACGCAGTCGTTTTTATCTTTTTCCTGCAGAACAGTAGCACGTTTGACTTTTCCTTATCTAGTTTTGGGAGGATGGACAGCAGATAACCGAGCCTTTGGAAGAGCGCGGAGCTTCCACCATCGCATAGTCGAATCAGTTTGGAAGAGTCGATGTCTGCGTAATATAGTACCTTTGCAAGCATCGTAAAACTTGTTAACGGCAAGTGCATTAGAGAATCGCTAATCGCTTTCTCGACCGAGGCAAATGGGTAATCTCCTTTCTCGACACCAAAATAATTGCGTGCCTTGAAGTAAACGAATTCGAGGTTCCCGATCTGCACGGTTTTTCTAACATTAGATGCAACAAAAACCGTAAATGGGAATTCTTCGATCAGATTGTGGAGATAGAAAGCTGTAGATAGAGAGATATAGCCTTGGTGCAGTTGGCATGCTACCCATAACATGTCTGCATTTTTTGAAACATATATTCCTTTAACCGGATTGTAGATTTGACCTGCCTTGGCCAGTCTGCTGAGCGTGACACGTAATGAACTCTCAGAAGTCAAAGAAAGGCTGGCCAGGAGAGGGAAGTAAGTCAGTTTTGCCGAATCGATATACTCTTTTATCCTTGTTGTTAATTTCATATTATATTAACTAAATGTTAATGTATAAATACTTTTGCAATAAGAGTGTTAAATTTGCAGGGGGAGAGATTTGAACTCCCGAAGGCGCTAGGCCACAGGATCTTAAGTCCTGCGCGTTTTTCTGTGGCGCAACTGCCAAACCAGGCTCTGCCACCCCTGCTTGATACCTTATGCCAAGAAAGGTTATTTATTCGTGGCTTAGGCGTACATCGACTGGTCAGTGGGTGGCTGCGGCGGGTATGCTTGCTGGTGGTCCTTGACTTTGTTTAGCATCTCGCGTATCTTCGCCTCTACCAGCTTCGCCTCCTTATGCAGCTCGTTAAGGTCTATGTTTATGCCAAGGAGTTTGTTAAGACCAGTTATTGCTGTCTCGGCGTACTTGGGATCCATTATCTGTGGGTTCACTTCCACGAGTATGTCCATCACAGGTATCTTGTAATCAGCACCGTATGCGAGAAGCGAGGCGCTCACGCCTGCTATTATTCCTTCCTGGACCGGCTGTATGCCTGACTTGAGCGCGGCCTTCATTATGTCCTTGTTAGAGGAAGCCACGTAGATCCTGTTTGTCGGCTTCTGGGATGGGAGGCCTCCTACCGAGACAATCCTAGTTATCCCGTACTTCCTTGAAAAGGAAAGCATCTCCTGCGAGAGCTGGTAGACACTCTGCGGTGGCATTGAGAACTCTGCCATGAAGAGCACTATCTTAGACTCCTCGCTCTTATAGATCCTTGCGGGAAACATCGGCGTGGCGTTGTGTATCGCCGTTATGGGAGGAAAAGACTCGCTCTCGATTCTCCCTATGTTCTCCATTTTTAGCTTCTCTATGATGTAGCTGCCTGCCATCGCACCCACCAGACCTATGCCTGGGAAGACCTCCAGGAGAGTGTAGCCCTTGAGGCTTTGGTCGCCGTAAAGTTTTATCTGTATCATTAAAACATCTTTTAAATACACGCAATCTGTTTATTTATACTATTCGGAAAGAAAACCACTGCCATTTGCTCTCGGAATAAATTTCACGTCTGAAGATGGGTCTGATTTTGTAGACGTAAGTACGACGATAACTCAAATCCGACGATAACTATAAAAGGGTATCCATCTCATGGGTTATCGGTGAATATATGACAGAAAGACTTACAGATGAGAAAATAACCAGGGACGACGGATACCTGTACTTCCTTGGTAAGGACGGCTTTGTCTGGAGAACCCCTATGAGAAACAACACAAGGGGAAGAAAAGCAAAGGTAGGCAGCGAGAAGGTAAAGAGAGAGGAAGGTTATCTTTACTTCATAGACAAGGCTGGATACGTAGCCAGGACAAAGATGAACAGAAAGGGAAGGAGATAATCTCACAGTTTCTTTCTTATGGCGGCTTGTGATGCCGCCATTTATTTCTTTTCCTTGCGGCATCTTGTTCATTCTGACTTTGTTTTGCTTTTGCTTCCGCTTTCTCAGAGAGTCTCTATCTTTGGCAGATCAAGGATCGAAGCGCCACTTTTGCTGTATGTGCCCATGTAGCTGAACCTGTCGAGGGCAAGGACAAGCATGTTGCAGAAGAGAGCTATGTTGACATAGAAGAGGTAGTTCGAGGATGTTGTGGCTGAGGAGACATACTCATACATGAAGAAGAGGAGCATAAACACCAGTATCAGCGCAGAGGCATAGTAGAGCTTCGCAGAATTGGAAAGCACCAGTATGCTAGAGATTATGCCAAGCACGATAAAGGTGGCTGTGAAGAGCACAACTATGTAACTGTATGTGAAGAGCAGCGTGATGCTTTGGATGCCGCTCGTGTATACTGTATTGAAGAGCAGCTCAGTCTGGGGATAGGTGTAATAAAGCACGGCTATTGAGACGCCGATAAAGATTAGCGATGAAAGGTAGGTGAACCTGTTCGGCGTTATTGAACCTGATTTGGATTGGGTACCAGTCCTGTTAGCGTCCTCAAGGCAGAACTGCATGCCGCGGTACTCAACCAGGTCGGCGTAGCAAAATGGCCTCTTGCAGTAGTTGCACTTTGCGTAAGCGTGCCTCCATAGATGGTTTATGCACATCTCGTCCTTTGAGACTGCCGAGACGAATGCCTTGGGAGACTTCTGCTTTGCTGTCTCCTTTTTTACTTCTTCATCAGGAGGAGGGGGAGGTAGTGGTGGGGGAAGTGGTGGAGGAGGAGCGAGCAGAGGCACTTTTGAGGCTTGGCCGTATATGGCGCTGCTGGGCCCTAGGCCCCCCGAGCCTTCTGACGCTATTGGAACACCTGCTTAGAAGCGGTTTGCCGCATTCCTCTCCGCTTCCCGCTTCTTTCTCTCAAAAATTCCCCTGTGCTTAGCACAGCTTATGCAGTAGTAGACCTTCCTCTTTGTCATGAACCTGACATTGCTCAGGCTGCTGGGCTCAGTGCCGAAGCGTATCATCTTCTCATAAGCGACGCCCTTGCTGCGAGGCACCTTCCTTCCGCAGCTTTCACAGACCACATGAGATTCGCTTCCCCTCAATTTTGCACCTTTTTTGAATATTTGATAGTTAGAAACAAAAAGATTAATAGATTGGTTGGTATAGTAAGATGGGTGGTGACCTGAAGATACTTGCCATCAGCAATTCCGAAGGATGCGTCGAAAGGATAGTGGAGGCATTCGAGAATACTGATGCGAACATAGTGGCGAAGGAAGAGAAGGAGGGCGACGAGGAACTCTTCGGTAGGGTCTCAGAAGCTATGAACAGAGGCAATTACGACTATGCGATAGTGGCTGTTGATGACCACATAGCCGCATCGATCACGCTCAACAAGTTACAGAACATAAGCGCTGCAGTCTGTGACAGCAGAAATGAAGTGAGGCTGGCGAGGAGCCACGGAGCCAACGTGATAATAGTGAAAGTGGATCAGAAAAAGTTCGACTATCTCGCTGTAGGAATTGAAAAGCAGAAGAGGAAGCCTGAGAAAATGGAACAACAGAGAGAAGTCCCTGAAAAGAAGGAGGCAAGGGAGGAAAAGGCTGGGGAGGAAGAGGAACCAGAGGAGGATTATGCACCCAGGAGCAGCGGAAAAGGGTTAATGGGTAAGATCAAGGACTCCCTCGGCATTGTAGACGAGAAGTGAGTAATCTTCTTTTCGCAAGCAAATATATACTTTAATGCAGGTAAAAGAGCATGGACCCTGAGTGCAGGAGCATCTCAAAGTTAATACTGCCGGCGATAAGGGCTTCGATAGCCGAGATAATGAGCAGGGAGTACAGGTACAAGCAGAAGGAGATAGCAGACAAGCTGGGAGTGGTCCAGGTTGCTATAAGCAAGTACCTCAACGGCAGATACTCATCCGAGATAGAGAGGCTGAAGGTAGAGATCCTGAAAAAGGGACTGAGCAAGGACATAGCGAGCAACATAGCAGAGGGAAAGCCGAGTAGCGAGATAGGAAGGGAGATAGACAGCCTATGCGGAGCCCTCGCTGGAGAGAAGTAGCACTGCACTTTATTATGATGCTAAATATTGGTAATTTCATGGCTGAAGAACTAGATCCTTTCAAGATAAGCCAGCAGCAGCTTGACGATGCTGCAGAGGTAATGGGACTCGACAAGACTGCACACGCGATACTGCGCGAGCCGATGGAGACGTTGGTCGTAAACTTTCCAGTGAAGATGCGCGACGGCTCTGTGAAGATATTCAAGGGCTTCAGGGTGCATTACAACGACGCGAGGGGGCCCTCAAAGGGAGGTATACGCTTCCATCCGCAGGAGAACCTCGACACAGTAAAAGCTCTTGCGGCTTGGATGACATGGAAGGTCTCGCTTGCGAATCTACCCTATGGTGGAGGCAAGGGAGGCGTAATCTGCGATACAAAGAAGATGAACCAGACAGAAATTGAGAACCTCTCGAGAGGCTACATAAGAGCGATAGGGAGATTCATAGGCCCAAAGGTTGACATAGCCGCGCCAGACGTTTACACGAACTCGCAGATAATGGCATGGATGACAGATGAGTACAGCAAGATGCTGGGCTATAACGAGTTCGGCGCAATAACTGGCAAGCCGACCGAAATCTGGGGATCGGAGGGGAGATTCAATTCCACGGCGATGGGCGGACTCTATGTCCTGCGAGAGGCTGCCAAGCTCAGGAAGATGAATCTGAAAAACGCGAAGATAGCCATCCAGGGATTCGGGAATGCAGGCAAGTTCGCCTTCGACCTCTCTAGGAACCTAGGAGCGAAGGTGGTGGCTATAAGCGACTCGAGCGCAGGGGTTTACTCTCCGAAAGGCCTCGACTACGACAAGCTTGCGGCAGAGAAGGCGAAGATAGGCGAGCTCAAGAATTATACAGGCAAGGACGCTGAGAAGGTGTCAAACGAGGAGCTGCTGGAGATGGACGTTGATGTGCTCATACCTGCTGCAATAGAGAACCAAATAACAAACGCAAACGCGGACAAGATAAAGGCGAAGATAGTCCTTGAGCTTGCTAATGGGCCAGTAACTCCTGCCGCGGACAAGATACTCTTTGAGAGGGGAATACTCGACATGCCAGACTTCCTTGTCAACTCAGGAGGCGTAATAGTCTCTTACTTCGAATGGGTCCAGAACACTCAGAATTACTACTGGACAGAGGATGAGGTGTACAAGAGGCTCGACACCATAATAACGAAGTCTTTCAACGACGTCCTCGCCACGCAGAAGAAGTACAAGGACAACGGGAAGAAGATAAGCCCTAGGACTGCGGCTTACATTGTCGCGGTGGAAAGAGTGGCTGCAGCGATGAAGGTACGCGGATGGTACTGATTATTTGCACTCCTCCATTATCTTCTTAGAGGTCTTGTCCAAGGATTCTTTCAGCTCCTTGGCTATGAACCTCTGTGTATAAGCATCGGCACGAGCCGCTATGCATAGCTTTGTCGCGTACGCCCTGGCCAGTTTGCCCTTCTGTTTCTTGTTCGCCGAGCCGAACTGCGGAAGCTTGAAGAGAACTCCGTACTTCGGCGGTCTGCTACCGAACTTGAGGTGCTTGAAGAGCGCCTTCTCCGCACCAAGAAGCTGTATTGTGCTGGCAGGCATTGTCGCAAGCCTCTCGAGCGAGCCTGCCTTCGCGAGCATCTCGGCAGCTATCTTGTAGTCGACAAGATAGGAGAAGTTAGGCATGGTCTTTGCAACGCCGTCCTTGATGAATGAATCGAGGCTTTCCTGAAGTTTAGAAAGTGACTTCTGCTGATCCGCAAGAGCTTTTATTGCATCATATTCTCCTGGTTCCAATTTTGGTCTCATCTTGTTTGCGTTTATCTCTTTTACGATCTTCTTGCCGTCCTCGCCGAGGATCTGTTCTGCCTTTGCATCGTCAAGCTCATCCACGCTTCCGAAAGCGAGTGCGAAATCAGCGTATGTGTCGTAGCCTCCTGTCTTGAGTTCGGGAAAATAGATTCCGTACCATTCCTCGAGCCTCTCGTGGATTATGCCGCGTATCTTCTCTATCTCCTTGTAGGTGTTTATTGCCTGCACTATCGCATGGTCTGGAGATGAGAAGGCTTCGCTGACAGTGGCCATGGACTGTTCCATCAGCCTCTTCCTTTTCTCTTCTCTGCCTTCCTTCAATATAGCACCAGCGATAGAGTATATTTGCTGCGTATGTTATATGAATATTCTCAATCTTTATAGTATTCGCTTGGAGGTCTGATATGATAGTTAAGATAGAGGAAATAGAGAGGGAATTGACAGAGATGCAGGAAAGCAAGGACAAAGTCATGCAGACCTCTAGGGAGATGATAAGGCTAGCAGGCAAATCGATAACCATGATGCATGCGGGAAACATGAAAGATGCTGAGGGAAATTTGAAAAAGATTTCAGAGATGGCAAAGGAGTTGAAGAAGTTTGACTCTCGTTTTGACTATAACGCTCAGCAAGCACACCAGGAATATGTAGAGGCGCTTACCTTGTATCACATATTGAAGCATGGCAAGATACCTTCAAAGAGCGAGGCTGAGGTTGACAGCATCTCCTACCTCCTTGGGCTGCTTGATGTAATGGGCGAGCTGAAGAGAGAGGTCTTTGAGTGCTTGCGCAAGGGCGACGTTAAAAGCGCGGATAAATACTACAGCTTCATGACTGAGATACACGATTCGCTACTGCCGATGAGGTTCAGCAGCTCAATGATGCCAGATTTCAGAAAGAAGCAGGATGTGGGAAGAATACAGCTCGAGAGCGTTAGCAGTGAGCTTCTCTCCTTCAGAAAGAGAAGAAGGTAGCTTACAGGAGCCTGCGTCTCTCCGCAATGGCTGGTATTAATTCTGCAGGTATTCGTTTTCCTGATGTTGGCTTTTGTGCTCGCTGCAAAGGCCTAGAAGCCAATCGTGGTTCAAAAGGTTGAGGCGGAGTCGCACGCCAGCCTCCTAGTCTATTTTGTACTAATCTCATATATTCACAGTGGGTTAAATGGAAGTTTGATGGGAAAAGTTATTTAACTTTATCGCATAGGTCAAGTCAACGCGCGCATAAATTTGGTAGACGGCGCTGCGAATGCACAAGGGACGCTGCATGTCTATGCTCTTCGGAAGATTTTGAAGCCATTATAGTAGATAGTCGAATGCCCAAGAATGTTGATCCTGAACTCGTGATTCAGACGACTCTTGGTAGATCAAGTACCGCTGCTCTCCACTTTCGCCTTCTTCTGCATCTTGAACATCTCGATTATCTCCTTCGTGGTAGTGGCGTCCTCAGGGCTCTTGTCTTTCCTTACGCCATCGCTGGTAAGCCTCGGGAACCGCAGTGCATAACCTA
>DAHVVD010000012.1 GCA_027328265.1 Microcaldota archaeon | reverse complement strand
AGTGTTGAAATTTTGTACAGGAACTGTTACACTCGCTGTTTGTCCATTGAACTGCGCCACATACTGCGGCAGTTCATTGGTGCATGTGCCTTCAGTGTTGATGTAAGAAGTGCTACCAAGCCCGTTCGGCCTGAAGACCTGGCAGCTTCCAGGAGGTAATTTTGGCGCCAGGTTAGCAGAATTGAAGATGCCCAGCGCAAAGAGGGCTCCCAAGACGACCGCGATTATCAGTATGGCCCATCCGTACGTCATCAGGTACTCCATCGCAGACTGGGACTTTAACCTGCGTCGTTTAGAAAGAGCATCAGTCTTATCGTCGTAAAGTGCTTCGTCTCTCTTTTCCCAGAGAGAGAGAGAGTGCTCTTATTTTTCATGATGCTCAGCATTACTACCATGGATAAAGATAAAAAGCCAGTTATGATCAGCCCACAGTCTCCAGATGGAAAGGCCCTTGCGGGATATGCTGCATTATGTAGTCTACACTCCCGTATCCGAGGGCTTTTGAAATAAACTTGGCGGCATCAGATTTTTTTGTTTTACCAGGAGTTATTTTCACAAAATGCCTCCTCCCAAGTTTATCGCAAGCTTCCAGCGGCAGCACCTCCGCCTTTCCCGACTTCCCTAGCGCAACGCAGAGTTCAAGCCTAACGTTCCTGTACCACTCCCTCTCCCCCTTGAGGAGGAAGCTACCCTTACCCAAGGCGCCTTCGTTCCTCGACTTGGTAACTTGGTTTCTGCCAAGCGAGTAAACATCAACTGAGGACTGGCCGTTCTCCCACGCACTGGAAAAGGAGCCTGCGAACTGAGCCGTTTCCTCCTTCACCTCTCTTGATGCACTAATCCCACCTTTCAATATAACCACACCTGCGCCGAAGATGTCTGCATGGAAAAAGAGATCCTCGTTCTCAAAATGCTTCGAGTTCAGCTCCTCGTTCTGGTCCGCACTCCTTCCTCCTATTGCTAGCTTGCCGTCGCTTGCGAAGAACCAGTTGAACTTCTCGTACCATTCCCTCTTCTCGACCTTCTTTACTTCCTTCTTTACAATTATGTCCTTGTCGAGTTTTTTGAGGCCCTCCTCAAGCTCTCTGGCTGCTTTCTGGGCGCCTTCCGACTTCTTCTTCGCTTTCTTCGCCCTCTCGAAATACTCCTCGGCGTTCTTCTGCGCCGACTTTGTGAAATCTATCTCTACTTCCATAATTAGACTGTCAGGATATAAGGCCGACTATCTCTGCTATGATGAATCCAAGTATGCCCAGGATCAGGGTTCCGATAAGCACTATCTTCACT
This sequence comes from Microcaldota archaeon, assembly GCA_027328265.1. Lineage (GTDB taxonomy): Archaea > Micrarchaeota > Micrarchaeia > Micrarchaeales > CABMGC01 > JAJZIZ01. Next base: position 17,399 of record DAHVVD010000012.1, on the reverse strand, counting down.
GTGCGCATGAAAGTCTGCTGGTCTGGCTTGTAGCTTATCCCGAGGACCCGCTTCGAGTCTGCATAGAAATTCCTGAGCCTCTTGACTAAATTAAGATCCATGTATAACGGGTAATGATGCTCAAAGAAACAATAAATACCTTGCTCCTGGTTAATGCATTTGAAAGAAAGAACGAGAACGTGCCTTCCAGGAACCTGAAGAATTACTACATCTCTTATAACCTCTTCCAGTTGAGCCAGGGGCTCATAGGCGTATTCCTCAGTCTCTTCTTCTTCGTGAACGGCGGGTATCTCGCGGTCCTGGAGTTTCAGGCAGCAAATTACATCCTTATAGGGCTGTCTTTTGCACTCTCCGGCTATGTCCTCCAAGACTACCACCCTAAACAGGTGTACGCCATTGCCGAAATCTCAATTGTTGTGCTATTAACCTCAATGTTGTTCTTAGTCGGCTATCTTTCCAACGTGATCCTCTTCGGCATCCTTTTCGGCGCAGTTTCAGGTTTCTTCTGGGCCGGAAATAACATATTGATGTATGCTATACCACAAAAGTCAGAAAGAATGAAGTTTGTGACCCTCAACAGCATAATAGGCGGCATTATAGCATTGGCAGCGCCCACCATGGGAGGCATCCTCATACAGCTCTCAAATTTCACAGGCAATCTCAGATTTGCTTTGGACTTTCTCGCTGCCTCTCTCTTTCTCCTTGTCTCTTCATCCTACATACTCAGGACAAGCAACATGGCTGGAAAGAAACCCCGCTTCTCAATAATCGAGACTCTTATCCAGAAAGGCAAAGACTATTTTCACTTCAAACTCTACTTCTTCACAAGCCAGTTTTTCTTCACTGCATTCAGCATAATCATGCCAATATATGTCTTTGAGATAACAAGCAGTTTCGTGATAGCAGGAATCTTTGTAAGCTACACAACTTTCCTTTCAATCGCCACAAACTTTATCTTAAGAAAAGGATTTAGGGCAAGTAGCAGGTTGATAGAGGCTGCAATAATTGGCATAATTCTTTCATCTCTGCTCCTCTTGCCCGGAGTCATAGCTTCACCTGCTAATGTCTTTGTATTCGGTGGAATATTTACCGTTCTTTCCACGCCGCTCGAGAACGCCGCTCTTGTCGAGTTCATGCGCCACCTTGACGGGAAAAGCATGCAGAAGGTTGTAGCCTTATGGATAAATAGAGAATATTACCTCATGGCTGGAAGGGCTGTGGTTATAGGCGTGCTTTTCTTAGTTCTAGACACAATACTGAAGAACCCATTGAACATACTTATCGTCTTCCCGGTTCTTGCCCTATACAGCCTCTCCTATTACAAGATAATAAAAAAGAAAAGCCTGGTCCCAGCTCTCTTCCTCACCATGCGCGGCTGGAAGTGGAATCTACTGACAACGCTCTATAAGCTCCGATAAAGTGCTCAGTCGTCAAAAATCTTCTCAAGGTCGAGTTCCCCGCTCTCCTCTATCTTCTTTCTTATCCCGTCCTCTGTGTACTCGGCGAACTCCACTCCTCCGAGCACCACCATGACCTTTACCTCGCTCTTCTGGAGCGTAGGGTCTATTCTGGCTCCCCATTTAAGCATCGCATCGGGGCTTATCCTTCCCGAAACCTCCTGGAAGATCTTTTCAGCTTCCCTAAGTGTAAGGTCGTCGCCTCCGACTATGTTCACGAGTGCCTTCTTCGCGGTTGCCATGTTCACATCGAGAAGAGGGCTCTTCAGAGTATTTTCAACCGCTATTGCTGCCCTCTCATTTGTCCTTGAGGAATTAGCTTCTCCTATGCCTATCACGGCATAACCCGAGTCCTTAAGCACGCTCCTCAGGTCTGCAAAGTCAAGGTTAACCATACCTGGCTTTGTCACCATCTCTATTATGCCCTTGGCGGCGTTTGCAAGGACCTCATCGCTTATCCTGAACGCCATGTTGAGCGGAAGGTCAGGTGCCACTGTGAGAAGCTTATCGTTCGGTATTATTATCGTAGTGTCTGTCGCCCTCTTGAGCCTTGAGAGCCCCTCAAGCGCATTCCTCATCCTTATCCTGCCCTCACTTGTGAAAGGAAGGGTGACTATTCCTACTGTTAGCGCACCCAGTTCCTTTGCTTCATGTGCTATTATAGGCGCTGAGCCTGTTCCTGTGCCGCCTCCCATGCCGCATGTGACGAAAACGAGCTGCGCGTCGCTGAGTACATGTCTAAGTTCTTCCTTGCTTTCAAGGGCAGACTCTTCGCCTATCTTGGGATCGCTTCCGGCTCCGAGCCCCCTCGTCGTTTTCTTGCCTATGAGGACCTTTCTGTGGGATTTTATCTTTGCAAGATGAGAAGCATCTGTATTTGCAGCAACCAGGGTGGTGCCTTCTATGTTAAGCTCCGCCACTCGCGTTATGGTGTTGGAGCCGCTCCCCCCTGCACCTACTATGTAAATCTTCGGCTTCGCCGCTTCGATGAATTTAAGCAGCTCTTCATCGTCTTTTGACAATGGTATGTCCATCCTGTCGCCGCCATTATATAAACAAACAAACATAAAAAGATTTGTAGAAAAACAGAATAACTGAAGCTAGAGAAGCTCCACAGAGATTTTTCCTTCTTCCTTAAGAACTTTGAAATGTTTGGCATCTTTGGTTAATATAGAAGCCTCCCTAGATAAAGCCTGAACCGCGATTATGGTATCAATGTCATCAACTTTCTTGCCTTTTGATATAAGCCTAGCTGATAAGCCCGAGGCGTTCAAGATGTCACTGTATGTGACCGGCAGTGTATCTATTCTGGCGAAAAAGAGGGAGGCGTTGACATAATAAGATTTTAAGCCTTTTATTTGGCTGTGTTGCTCCCCACGCAAGACCTCATATGCACACAAAACACTACTGTACAGTGCGTCAGCGTTTTCCATTACTGCCTTGGCATCCTGATTGCCTCTGAGCACCTCTATAACTGCCGAAGCATCAAGAAATAGCTTCATAACTTCTCGCCTTAAAGTTTTTCCTATATCTTGCTATAAATCTACGCCGCTCTTCTGCATCCTTTTCGCTCATTATCCCAAAAAACATCTCGATGTCCCCAAACTTTGTGCCCTTTGTCTTCTCCACAAGCTCCGAGACAAGCTCTGTAAAGCTCTTCTTACCCTTGATAGCAGCCAGCTTCTCATATGCCTCGTCGCTTACCATTATGGTTTTCATAATCTGTATATAGACTATATACATATTTATATTTATCGCAGGAAACTTCCAAATCAATTGCAAACAAGGACAATGACATTCTCTCATCGCTAATGCATGCGGTTTTACGCCACTATCATATAAAGCCCAATGTGCATCCTATTTCCAATGGACATAGAAACAAGGCTCGACCTAATCAAGTCTGACCCTACTGAGGAAATAGTCACGGAAGAGGAACTAAGGCATCTTCTGGAGACAAAAGAGCACCCAAAGCACTACATTGGTTTTGAGATAAGCGGCATGCCCCACATCGGCCACGTGCTTGTTGCCGGTAAGAAAATTAACGACCTCGCCAAGGCAGGCGTGGAGACTCAGATACTTCTTGCAGACTGGCATACTGTCGCCAACGAGAAACTGCACGGAGACTGGGAGCTGATAATAAAAGTGGCGGACTTCTACAAGAGGCTTTTCAAGGAAGTCTGCCCGAAGACCAAGATTATCCTAGGATCAGATCTCTACAAAGACAACGACGAGTACTGGAAGCTTGTAATGAAGATGGCTTCCAAGACAACCATAGCAAGGGCAACGCGCACACTCACTATCATGGGGCGCAGTGAAAAGGACACGCTTCACGTATCGCAATATGTATACCCAATAATGCAAGCAGCAGACATACACGCCTTCGGAGCAGACATACCACATGCTGGAATAGACCAGCGGAGGGTGCATATGCTAGCGAAGGAGCTCTTCAAGGAGATGAGCCTAGGCACAATAGTTCCTATTCACCACCACCTTCTAGGGTCGCTTCTAGAACCGCCTAAAATAACAGAAGGCAGGGAGAAAGAGGAGATTGTAGCGGCAATGAAAATGAGCAAATCCAAGCCAGGCTCGGCAATCTCTATCCTTGCAGCTGAAGAAGAGGTTAAAACCTCGGTAAAGAATGCCTGGTGCCCGGAAGGGGTGAAAGATCAAAACCCTGTCCTGGAGCTTTGCAAGTACATAGTGATACCCTCTCTCAGCAGACTCAAGATCGAGAGACCTAGCAAATTTGGCGGAGATGTAGAATACACCTCCTACCAAAGACTTGAAGAAGATTTCACCGCAAAGAAGCTCCATCCTATGGACTTGAAGGGCGCAGTCGGCGCATCGCTAAGCGCCCTTATCTCTCCAATTTCAAAGAAATTCTCGAAAGACAAGGAATGGCTGGGAAAAGTTCTCTGACTATCTGTAGCATGTCACATTCCTAGGAAGGTATATTGTGACGTTTTTATCAGAATACGCGATACTGGATCCGTTCAAATTAGGTATGAGGGAAGGATTTATCCCAACGATATTGAATACCACTATTGGGTACTCTTCCTTCTCCTTTACCAATAAGCTGTAGTTACTACCCTCTTCTGCCAGAGATCTGTTCACATCTGGAGTCGGCGCGCCAACGTAGAATGGCGAGTATGAATTATAACCTGCGTATATCATGGGAATCCATGCGTTCGAGACTACACTGCAATTCCCAAAGCCGATAAGCTGTAGCTCATCTTCTACGTGACTGAATATTCCGATGCCATTGTTTGGGTTGTAGTACCTATTGTTAGTCGCCGAGCCAACTGAATAGGCGATGTACAGCTCCCCAATCAGGAGCAGAACAGACACTACGCACACAAAATACCTCGCCTTGTGACTATCCTTTCCACCAGTTAAACTGCTCAGTAAAAACAATACAAAAAGAAGCAAAGAAACCGAGAAGAGAAAGCCATATCTTGCCTGGGTGAAAACGCCGTTGTGAGGCACTATTATGAGATAGCCAATAAAAGAAAGGAGCGAAAATCCAATAAGCACCTTTGACCTGTAATCGATTTTCAAATTAAGCTTCTTTTTCCTGAGGAAGAGGATTACAGCCACAGCCGCCGCAAGCAAGATAGGATACCCTGCGACCTCCAATATTGCAATCGGGCTCACAAAATAGGTTCTTGCCAGCGTCCCTGCATTTGACAATGACTGGAAATAGCTGGAAAGCGGAGTGCCATACAGCATCCAGTCCACGGCCCCCCAGCCTACGAACGCCAGCAGTTCAAGGGCAATAGCCTCTGCGGTCTTCTTCTTTTCGCCCAGAAGGAGAACAAGCGGAAAGAGCACCCCGGCAGGATATTTTGAGAGGAATGCCAATCCAAAGAAAAGCCCTGAAACCTGGTTCTTCCTCAGCAGATATATTATCCCCAACAGCGCAAAGATGACCGCAAGCCCTTCACCGCCGTTCGGTATAAACAGGAAATAGACTGTATATGGATTGATGAACGCGGCTAAAGTGAGAAGAGTGTCAGCCTTGAGCTCCCTGCCGAGTTTGTAGACCACAACAAAGTATGCGATAAACGAGAGCACCATGAAGGGAAGAATCGGGTTCTTGAAGAAAAGATTCAGGAAAGCGAAGATAGGCGTGCTTACCGGTTCCCTATATGGCTCAAAATAATAGACAAGATTGCTCGAGAGCTCGCCAGCGAAGGCTAGCTGTGGTGAGACATGTCCTCCAAGGTAATTAAGAAGAGTCCTGCCGTTCAGATAGCGCGCTATGGCGTCCCACTGGGGGCCGACAGCCATCCAGGTAAAATAAATTGTGAGCAGGGGCAAGATCAGGAACAGGGCATAAAAGAGAAGCCTAGTTTTTGATACCTGCATCAGCCAGACCCAAAAATTCAATATGCGCCGGGATTGGGACTTTCATGCCCTAGCTATCGCGGAGGCATTTTGAACCCAAAAAGCCCGAAGGCCACCAGATCTCGAGTTTCGCCAATGCCTTCTGGCGCGATACCGGATTCTGCCATCCCGGCACAAAGAAGGAATATGAAGAAACGCATATTAATATTATCCTGTCTAACCTCCTTAATAGGAGATATCGGATGGAAACAAGGAAGAAAACTCCGTATGTTAGGCTAGCCACCCTCATACTGCTGATAATCCTGACAATAGTGGGGCTCATCTTCTCAGTATACCTTTTTGTCTCAGTAAGGAGCCTATACATGTACATAGTGGCGATATCCTTCATCGCGCTCACCCTTGTCTCCGGCTTCTTCAACATCAACACCTCGTATCTTTACTACAGGTCATACCTCTATGACTCATATCTCAAGGAGATAAAGTCAGGGCTCAAGCCGCTTGTTCAATATCCAACCGTGGCAATAGCCATGCCTGTCTATAATGAGGACGTGGCTCCGATAAAGCGCAACCTTCTCAGGCTAAAGGGAATCAACTATCCCAAAGACAAGCTAAGCTTCTACCTCCTGGATGACTCCACTAAAAGGGAAACCAGAGAAGAGCTGTCAAGGTTCAGCGCAAGGAACGGCATCACTTACGTAAACAGGGTGGAAAGGAAGGGGTTCAAGGCAGGCGCGCTAAACAGCATGGCAGGAAAATGCAAGAGCGAATTCATAGCAATCTTCGACTATGACGAATACCTGACAAACCCCAACTTCCTTATCGACACGCTGCCTTATTTTGAGGACCGGAAACTTTCTTATGTCCAGACTGAAAAACAGTACTCTAAAGGCACATTCTTCTCAGACACGATCAACCTCTTCGACGCCTTCTTCTTCAAGTTCATACAGCCGGCGCGTGCCCTCAACAACACTGCGATATTTGCGGGCTCATGCGGCATAATACGCACGTCCCACCTCCTTGACATAGGAGGCTTTCCAGAGTATGTGATAGAAGACACCTTCTTCAGCTACGAATCCGACTCAAAGGGCTACAAGAGCCTATACCTGCCTAAAGTATACGCACGAGGCAAGCCTATAAAGACATTCACCGAACTGATGCAGCAGCAGTGGCGCTACAACTACGGCGACAACCAATTCCTTTACTACATACTGAGGAGGTACAAGAACCTTGCAAAGAGGCGCAAGTTTTCTCTGCTCTCCAATGTCGACTACATGACTCATGGCTTTGGCCTGAACTATATCTCAGTAATTCTTCTCCTCTTCACCATAGTCTCGATCTTTATAGTGTTCTCGCAGTTCTCCATATCAAACATACCGGTATCCACGATCTTCTCCGGCGGGAGCATAAACTTCGACCTTGAGGCCCTTGGAATACTCGCATTCTCGCTTTCTGTCCTCACCCCAGTAATACTCACCAAGATACATTTCAAGTCTGTGAAGAAGGGCTTCATGATCTTCCTCCTGAACTTCGCGTTGGTCTTCATAAGGGCCAAGGCAGCCCTCAGTGCCATGTTCAACAGCAAATACAAAGCATTGTGGGAGGGAAGGGGCGAAAAGGCATCCAGACCAGGGCTCTTCTACGCACTCAGGAATTCCACTGCCGAGATCGTTTTCTCCCTGGGGCTCTTTATCCTCAGTGGTCTTGCGCTTATCATAAACAACATTACCGGAGGGCTATGGCTGCTCTGGTACGGCATACTCTACGTTTCGGCATTCTACATGTTCTACAAGTATGGGTAACCAGATGATATACATAAAGATACACAACACGCCTGAAGGAGAAATGGTTGCGATGTGCGACAGCGAACTTATAGGCAAAGTATATTCGGAATCGAAAACTGAGATAGACCTTCAGAAATATTCTGACTTTTACAAAGGTGAGCTTGTAGAGGAGAAGGAGGCCGAACCAGTAGCTGAGAGGAAGGGCGTCTATACTGCAAACATAGTTGGAGAAAGATCCGTTGGTCTCTTCATAAAAAGCGGCGTTGCGTCAAAATCAGATATCAAAAAAGTCAGCGGCATACCATATCTGCATCTCTACAGAACTCTATAGAAATATACTGTCTAATTTCCTTCTTTCAACTTCATTATGGCTTCGGCGATGTCGCCGTTCGATTCCTCAAGCGCGAGTTTCGCCTTTTCCATGTCTTCTATCCCGCTCTTTTCCATTACCATCTTTATGTCGTCTTCGGTGACCTCAACCTTGCCCTTTTCCACTTCTGTGTAGTTCCCGATTATCTGGAAGGTGTTGTTTCCCTGCATCTCGATTAGCGTGACGCTGGGATTTTCTATTATTATGTCCCTCTCCTTTCCTTCAATAACTACCTTTTCCGCGCTAATCTCCCTAGTCTTCATGCCCATCCTGTCCATCATCTGCTTGAGGGCCTTGGGATCAATGTTCGGCATCATGCAACCAGGTAAACAATGTCCCTGAACGAATAAATATAGATAGGTGGTTTATACCAATCATGCAGAAAACAGCAAAATACAAGATTCCAGGAGGCAAGCTAGTAGAAGTCAAGGTAGAATACCAAGCCGAAATAGAGAATGTTGAAATATTCGGGGATTTCTTCATACATCCAGAAGAATCAATACAAAGGATAGAGGAATCGCTTCTTGGCCTGGATGTCAAGGAAGACGAAGAAACCATAGCAAATATAATCGAAAAGGTAGTGGCCAAGAACAACATAGAGATGATCGGAGTCACTCCAGAAGGCATAGCCCACGCAATAGTAATGGCAGTGGTAAAATGACCTGGAGGGTTGTGGGCCTGGAAGCCAGGGACGCCTACTTCAACATGGCCATGGATGAGACCCTTCTTACAAGAATAAAGGAGAAGAAATCTCCACCAACAATAAGGTTCTACCGATGGTCGCCTAGCGCCGTATCAATAGGCAGGTTCCAGTCTATGGAAGGAGAAGTCAACGTTGAGGAGTGCAGGAAACTCGGGGTGGATTACGTAAGAAGGATAACAGGCGGTGGAGCTGTCTACCATGATTCGAAAGGCGAAATAACCTACAGCATCATAGCCCCGGAAAGCGAATTTCCCAAAAGCATACGCGAAAGCTACAAGGTGATATGCCAGTGTGTAATAGACGGCCTGGCAAACCTTGGGATAGAGGCGCAGTTCGCTCCTATAAATGACATACTCATTGGCAGCAGGAAGGTTTCCGGCAACGCCCAGACAAGGCGAGGAGGCGTGCTGCTCCAGCACGGAACAATCCTCTATTCTTTAGACGTGAGAAGGATGTTCTCTGTTTTGAAGGTGAGCAAGGAGAAGATATCCGACAAGATGATCAAAAGCGTTGAAGAGCGCGTAACTTCTGTATCCGAGCATAAGAAAGTTTCGATAAATGACCTCTATGGCTCCCTGCTCTACGGTTTTACAAAAGGAAAGGAATACGAGTTCGGCAATTGGTCCCAGGAAGAACTGGAAAAAGCAGGATATCTCAGGATACATCTATACGGTACAAGAAAATGGAACTTCAGCAGATAGCTGATTTTACTTTACTGGCTTCGCCTTCTTGAGGTCCTCTTTCTTTATCGCGAGCCTTACCGAGCCCGTGCCTATCGGTATCTGCTTGCCCACGAGTATGTTCTCTGTTACTCCTCTCATCGGGTCTATCTCGCCGAACGCAGCCGCGTTTACTAGGTGCTTCACTGTCTCCTCATATGCCGCCTTCGCGAAGACCGAGTTCTTCTGGCCGCTCAGGCCGTGCCTTCCCACACCCTTTATGTCGCCGCTGTATGTCATGGCGTCCGCCACGAGGGCGATGTGCCTCTCGTCTACGTCTATCTTCTGCTCGTCCAGCGTATTCTTGAGTTCGCGTATGAGCGTGTTTCTCGCCGCTTCTATCCCAAATAACCTGTTCATGGCGAAGACGTCGTTAGTGTAAAGCCTTGTCTTGTCGATCCCGTCTATGTCTATCAGGGCCTCTACGTTGCTGCCCGCTGCAACTATGTAGAACTCTCCGTCCTTGCTTCTCTGGATCACAGCCTTCCCAGCACCCTCGACTCCCTGGATCGTCTTCTTCATTATCTTTACGTTTATTGCCCTGATCTCGCTGAGTTTCTTTGTCTTGAGCCTCACTATTATGTCGCCGCCCTTGTCGACCTTTGTATGCACCTCCATGCTCTTTGCCAATTTCTGCGCGACCTGCTGCGGCGTAAGTTCGTTTGCGGCAAGAGTCTGCTCGTCGAGTATGAATTTTATGGCTCCTTTCGAGAAATTCTCTATCGACCTCCTTGTTATCGCTCCCATGTTCACCTCGTTTATCTTTTTTGCCACCGCTTCTGCCTTCTCGAAACTGTTCCTCGTCGAGGAATTAAGGTAGATGTAGGTTATGGGAGTTGCAGGCTTCTTCCTCGCGTCGACAAGCTCCACTATTCTTGGAAGCCCTGAAGTTGCGATTGTAGCCTCGATTCCCGCGTAGTGGAATGTCCTGAGTATCATCTGCGTTCCCGGCTCTCCTATTGACTGGGCTGCAATCATGCCCACTGGCTCGCCGTAATTTACTATGAACCTCTTTCCTTTCACGTTTGCCATATGATCATTCCTTCTCCGCCATCTTTGCGAACTGTACTTTTACCGGGTCTATCGCGTCTCCGCCGTATATTGTCTGGATTATGTTGTTGTTTATGTCTCTGACGCTGAGGTCCTTCCTGACATAATAGTCCTGCAGCGCGTTGGATAGCCTTCTGTAGAGGTATCCGCTCCTTCCTGTAAGCAATGCCTTGTAAACCTCCGAGCCTCTGGAGCCCACAGCGTGCATGAAGAGGTCTACTGGCGAAAGGCCGGAGTAATAGTTTGTGACTATGAATCCCCTCGCAGCCGGCCCGTAATCGTTTGGCATTATGTGCGGAAGCACTCTTCCTGTGTAGTAGCCCCTCTTTATCCTGCCTCCGCTGAGCGTTGCTTGCTGGCCGAGGAACATGCTCATCTGCTCAAGGTTAAGTATGCTGCCTCTCGATCCCGAACGTGCCATCTGCACTGCGCTGTTATCCGCATCAGAGTGCTTCGCGAGATATTCTCCTGCCTTACTCCTTGCGAGGTTAAGCTCCGCTATTATCATCCTCTCCAAGGACTCCTTAGGCGTGTAGCCTATGAGCGGTTCTAGCTTCCCACTCCTGTACTCCACTATTAGGTCCTCGACTTTCTTGAATGTCTCATTGAGTATCTTCGTCTTCTCCTCCTCAGCCTTCTGGTCTATCGAGTACTCCTTCACCCCCACTGTCACTCCAGCCAGCGTGACATACGCGTCTGAGAGCTTCGATGAGATGTATATGAACCTCCTCAGCTCGTCATAGCCGTAGTCCATCGCTATTTTTATCGAGAGGCCGTTGTCCCTGCCATAAGTTTCCTTTGTGACTACCCCTTCCACCAGCTTCCCTTTCTTTATCACGAACCTGCCCCTTGAGGTTTCCTGGACGTAATCCATGTCCTTCGGGAGGATCATCGAGAAGATGTCCTTGCCGCTGTACATGCCGTCCTTGTCAGCCTTCGGCAGTTCGTATACGTTGCATATTCCGAGAAGGTAGCACGCCTCGTCCATTGTGAGCTTGTTGCCGTCATTCGTAAGCGAATACATGCCGCTGATGCCGTCCTCGCTGTTTGTGATTATTGCGGCGCCATCCCTGGGCGAGAAGATCTGGTACTGCACCTGCATGAGGTACCTTGCCTCTGCCTGCGCCTCTAAGGTCTGCGGAACGTGGAGGTTCATCTCGTCTCCGTCGAAGTCCGCGTTGTATGGCGCTGTTGTGCAGTAGTTTATCCTGAAAGTCTTGCCGGGCAGCACCTTCATCTTGTGCGCCATAATCGAGATCCTGTGCAGTGAAGGCTGTCTGTTGAACAGGGCTATGTCGCCGTTGATGATCTGCCTCTCAAGTATGGTTCCCGTGGCGAGGTTCTTGAGCAGCTCCTCTCTGTTCGCGTCTATCAGCCTTATCCTCTTGCCGTCCTGCATTATCATGTTGAGTACCAACGGGTAGGTCTTGCTTGTGAGCAGCTCCTTGGCTCTCTCGATGTTCCAAGCTGTGACGTAGAAAGGCACTGTGAGCTTCTCTGCTATCTCCTGAGGCACGCCTACCTCGTTTATGTCAAGGTACGGATCAACGCTGATGACAGTCCTTGCCGAGTAGTTTACTCTCTTTCCGCTGAGATTGTACCTGAACCTTCCCTCCTTGCCCTTGAGCCTCTGAGCGAGAGTCTTGAGCGCCCTTCCGCTCCTGTGCCTCGCCGGAGGTATTCCCGAAGTCTCATTGTTGAAGTATGCAGTCACGTGGTACTGCAGCAGTTCCCAGAGGTCGTCTATGATTATCTGTGGCGCTCCAGCGTTTATGTTCTGCTCCAGCCTCTGGTTTATCCTCATTATGTCCACAAGCTTGTGCGTCAGGTCGTCCTCGCTTCTCTCTCCGGATTCAAGCGTTATGCTCGGCCTGACATTCACTGGCGGCACGAGGAGCGATGTGAGTATGAGCCACTCAGGCCTGCTCCTCTGCGGGTCTATGTTGAGGAAGCGCAGGTCGCCGTCGCTTATCTTAGCCAGCATGTCCCTTATCTCATCAGGCTTCAGCCTTCTGTCTCCCACTGTGAAGTAAGTAGGCTGCGAGAACTTTATCTTCGGCTGCTCCTCGTCGCAGTATGGGCATTTCTTTGTCCTCTTGACCTTCTTCTGCTTCAGTTTCTGCTTAGAGATCTGGTGCGAGGTCTCCTTCTCCTCGTCTGTGCTTTCAACATTAACGTTGGCCTGGTTCTCCGCCGCGATGTCCTCCACCTCCTTCGTCCTGAGCTCCGCGATCTGCTCCTCATCTAGGAGGATTCTGTGGCAGTTCAAGCAGGTAGCTTGCAGTACCATGTAGATTATCTTCGAGAACTCAGAGTGTATCGTGGGCTTGACGAGCTCTATGTGGCCGAAGTGGCCCGGGCAGGTCTTTGCCCTGGCCCCGCATGTCTTGCAGATGAGTCCCGGGTCTATTACTCCGAGCCTCTGGTCGAGCAGGCCTCCGTCTATAGGGTAGCCGTCCTCGTTGTAGGTATCGGGCACGTTCAGCTTCGCCACGCTTATCCTTTTCACTTCCTCTGGCGAGACGATGCCGAACCTTATATAATCGATATTTTCAGCCTGCATTATATCATTCCTTCAGTTTTATGCTCGGGAGTATGTGCATCGACTTTATCTCGTCGAGCAGCACCTTGAACGCATAGCTTATGTCCACAGGCGTGAGCTGCCCGCTTCCGCAAGTAGGGCAGACTGTAGTCCTCTTTATGTGGTCGTAATAGCCTATGTCGCCGCACTGCCTGCATATGAGCACTGTCGTCTTGTCGCTCTGGTCGAGCATCCTCTCCTTCAGCAGAAGGCTCGCTCCGTGGCCTATCAGGGCATCACGTTCCATCTCCCCGAATCTGAGTGCTCCCTGCCTCGCCTTTACTTCAGTAGGCTGGTGCGTCAGTATCTGAACCTTCCCCCTGCTCCTTACCTGTATCTTGTTGCTCACCATGTGGTAGAGCCTGTTGTAGTAGACCACCCCCGTGAAGACCTTCGCCTTGAATGCCGTGCCTGTTATGCCGTCGTAAAGAGTCTCGTCTCCATATTCGTCGAAGTTGTGGGATTTGAGCGTCTGGCTGTAATCTGCAAGCCTCTCTTTGCCGTCTCCGACAAAGGCGGTGCCGTCTACTTTCTCTCCGCTCACCGTTCCCGCCTTACCTGCAAGCATCTCCATAAGGTGGCCGAAGGTAAGCCTGGTAGGAATGCTGTGTGGGTTGAGCAGCAGGTCCGGAACTATTCCACTGTCGGAGAAAGGCATGTCCTCCTGGTTGACTATGAGCGCGACCACGCCCTTCTGGCCGTGCCTGCTTGCGAATTTGTCTCCCTTCTCCGGTATCCTAAGGCTTCTTATCCTGACCTTTACCACTCTTGTTGCTCCTGTAGTCTCGGTGAGTATCACGCTGTCAACCTTCCCTACCTCTCCTGTCTTGAGCACTGTTGAATCATCACGCATCTTTTCCTCAAGGCCTCCGGCTCCTATGCTCTCCTCTAGGAATCTCGGAGGCGCGACCTTCCCTATGAGGACGTCGCCTTCGCTTACCTCCATCTCCGGCTCTATTATGCCATCCTCGCTAAGCTTTGAGTAGGCGTGCTCTCCCATGTATCCATCAGCAGTAGGCGCTGGCATCTTGAATCTGTCCCGCTGCCCTCCTGGATACCTTCTCTCCTCATCGCTGTACGATTTGTAGAAAAGGCTCCTTCCAAGGCCCCTGTCCACAGCTGCCTTGTTTATCACAAGCGCGTCTGCCATGTTGTATCCGTAATAGGTAGAGATTGCGACAACAAAGTTCTGCCCGCTTGGATGTTTGTCTATTCCGGCTGAGGTGTACGCGGCTGTGGAGACTATCGGCACCTGCGGATAGAAGAGTATGTAACCTCTGGAATCGAATCTCTGGTTAAAGTTGGATGCGAAAATGCCCTCTGCCTGCTTTATGAAGTTGGCGCTCATCGCATGCCTTGCGAGTGCGTTGTGCTCCGGGTAGGGCGAGGTGTTTATCGTAAGCCCGAATATGGAGGTGAAGTTTGTCTCGAGGTGCGTTGTCTTCTCGTTGACCTGCTCCTCGCTAAGCGCAATGAACGCGTTCTCCTCCTCCTCGGCGTCGAGATATTCTACCATTCCGCTTCTGAGAAGGTAGTTGAAGTTTATCTCGTTCTTCTTGAGCTTTTCCAAGGTCTCGGCGGTGAGCTTTGATTTTCCGTTCTCCACTATGACGTAAGGCCTCCTCAGCCTTCCCCTGTCTGTATTTATGTGTATCTCACCGTTCTTCTGGAAGTAGGCGATGTTGACCTCTCCCGAGATCTGGCCCTTCCTCCTCGAGCTCCTTACCTCTGCAACGAATGCCTCGGGCTGCTCGACATAGCCTATCGCCTTCCCATTAAGATGCAGGTATACTTTCCTGTTGCCTTTGTCAGCCATAATCATAACCTCATATGCTCTCTATCTTTCCCATACTCTTGATTTCCCTCTCAACCGCGTCCTCCTCAGCTCCTACTGTGACTTTCGACATGAGCGCAAGGTACTTCGTAAGGCCTACCTCCTGCCCCTCTGGGCTCTCTGAAGGGCAGATCTTGCCCCATTGGGTGCCGTGCACGTCCCTTGCCTTGAAGTGCGGATGCCTCTTTGCGAGAGGCGACTTCACCCTCCTCAGGTGCGCGTACGTGCTTATGATATTGACCCTGTCAAGGACCTGCGATACTCCTGTCTGACCAGCAACCCATGTGCCTGTCCCCATGGCGTAGGCTATTTTTTCTGTAAGCGTGTCTGGGCTTATTATCGACTGTATGCTAAGCCTTCTTCCCCTAGCGCTCATCCTCTCTATCTGGTACTTTATCTCCTTGATGAAGAATCTGAATGCGTATGCGAATAGCTCCTCCATTAGCTCGCCGGAGAACCTCACTCTCTTGTTTGCATAATTGTCCTTGTCGTCCTGCTTCACCAGCCTGTTCGCCACCATAGTCGACTTCCTCGCCATCTCGAGAAGGTATCTTGCCTTGTCCTTCCTCGACTTCGCGTCTGTGCCGATGTGCGGAAGCAGGTAATTGTCAAGCTGCATCTCAGCCCTCCTTATCTGGTACTCCTTGGCCTGTCCTGGCGCTGCAAGCCTTCCGACTTCAAGAAGCGCGTCGGATGGCTGCATGCCTCCATCCTTGTTTATCTGGCTGAGCTCTATGTTGAGAAGCATGTCGTTCTTGAATGAGAGAAGCTCGCTAGCGTACTCCTTCATGTCGTCCACCTGGAGCCCAAGAGCCCTGAGCAGCAGTATAAGCTCGAGGCTCTTGCTCACTGTGGGGAAGTCAACCAGAAAGATTCCTCCCTGGTTCCTTGTCACCACACATCTCGCCCTGAATCCAGGAGTGGAAGAGAAGACACGTGCCTTTACCTCCGCGCCCTTCTTCTCCTTTGTGGTTATGATTCTGTTCGATGCGACGTCTTCAAGTCCTATGAGCACTCTCTCAACGCCCTTTATTATGAAATATCCACCTGGATCGTCAGGGTCCTCGCCGTTCTCGAGAAGCTGCATCCTTGTCATGGGCTTCGTAGCGCAGATGTTGCTCTTGACCATTATCGGCAGGTCGCCGACGTAAACCTCTCCATACGAGGCTGTCTTCTCTATGCCCCTTATCACAGGCACCACCTCCATGAAGATAGGTGCAGAGTATGTCACGTTCCTGAGCCTTGCCTCATTCGGGAGTATGTTGCGCCTTGAGCTGTCAGCTTCTATTATCGACGGGCTCCCTATCCTCACCGCGCCGAGCTTGAGGGCAAATCCCTCGACGCTTGGCTCTATAAGAGTCTGGCCTCCCATGGCTTTTGCGATGCCTGTGTCGAGGAACCTGTTGTAGCTGTCTATCTGGTGCTGGACCAGCACAGCTGAGGTGAGATAAGACTCTAATATCGCGTTGTTGCCTGAAACCATAAAATCACGCTCAAGATTCTACTACAAGCCTGTAGTACTCGAACTCGTTGCCGTTGTCAATGCGGCTTACTCTGATTACCTGCCCTCCCTTCGCACCCAGCCTCTTCGCCTGTGGGTCCGACGAGAAAATCTTTGGCAGGTTTTCCTTCTTGAGCCCCATCTTTTCAAGTATGCCTCCGATCTCCTTCTCGCTGAGGAGTTCGTGAACAGGAACATACTCGTGGTCGCTCTTACTTACCAATGATACACCATAACCCATAGGATAAAAGTAGCGCTAACCTGCATGGTATGCGTAGCATACATTACTACAACTAGTATTTATATATCTTTAGTTTTGAAAATGCGACTTTCTGTAACTGCCTTAGAGCGGACTTTGTCAACTTACTCCTGCTGCCGTTTCCTCCGAATTCCCTACACATGCACAATAGACGTAAGGTTCGTAACCTTTAAATAGGATAAAAATCATAATACAATATAGGTCGACTTAAGGTACAAACATGAGATTAATGGGATTAAACCCTAAAGAATTAAAGAAAGAATTAAAGACTGCAGTTGCAGCCACGCTTATCACAGCCAGTTTGTTTACTGGTGCAAAGTTACCTGCACGCGCAGATACTCTTCCGCAGATGTTGGTAGAACAGACAGTACAGGGTAAGCTCAATATGATGATACTCCTAGCGCAACGCAGGGACCAGATGGATAGAGAAAAAATAAATCTGCAATGGCAAGGAGAACAAGAAGCCTGCAATGGCGCTCAGCGCATACAGGAGCTTCAGGCACGCCAAATCTCCTATGTCATCTCTGCAAACCTCAGGGGCCTAGCCCAAGCCGCCTTTGGTGTAAACGAGAACATAGCCGATCAAAATATTAGTATTACCTTTAATAAAGTCGAGACAGCAGATAGTATAGCCAGGAATGAGGAAGCCGTAGCCGTAGATGGTGTTAGAGCGTCAGAGATAGGCAAACTTCAGGATCTTCAAATCACAGCCCGACTACTGATAATAATGGGCAATAATCCATATTCGCAAGGCAACAAAATAATGAAAGAGGCCAATGCGACTGTGAGATATGCAA